>CAZDQR010000501.1:0-1509 GCA_964507315.1 uncultured Roseivirgaceae bacterium | reverse complement strand
GGCTTTGCCAACTGCTGTTCTATATCCTGCTACTATATATGCGTTCATATTTTTATAGATTTTAGATGTTAGATATTTAGATTATAGACTTTAATAGCTAGATTTTAGTTTAGACTGAAACCCAGTGATCATTTTTTGAACTTCTTCAATAGAGTTGTTCATCACTTCAAACTTATCATCTGAAATAAATTTTAAACGATTACTAATTATCATTTGAGTTTGTAATTCAAAACTTGAACCTTTAGCTATTCCTAAAAACTGATTAAATTCCTTATCTGAATTTCTTCCAGCACCCTCTGCAATATTAGAAGGTATTGAAACTGCACTTCTTCTCATTTGAGAAATTAAATTGAACTTTTCTTCAGAAGGGAAACTGCTTGTCTCCTTGTACATATCAACTGTGATATCAATCGATTTGTTCCAAATTTTGAGTTCTTTAAAGTTGTGCATTGTATTTAGATTATTGTTTTGTGTCTTTAATCTTTCTTTATAGTCTAACGTCTTGTGTCTTCTTAATTTAATTTCTTAATGGTTTACCTGATGTTAAAATTGACTGAATACGCTCTAGCGTTTTAGGTTCTGCACAAAGTGATAAGAATGCTTCCCTTTCTAAGTCTAAGAGGTATTGCTCACTAACTTCTTGCGGGTAGGATAAATCTCCACCACACATAATCCAAGCAATTTTATTAGCAATTTTTAAATCGTGATCTGAAATGTAATTACCCATTCTCATACCACTAACACCAGCAGCAACTAATGCCAAGCCTGTTTTACCTTGTACTTTAATATGCTTATCCTGTATTGGTTGAGTGTAACCATCGGCAGCCAACTCTAACACAGCTGCTTTTGCATCTGCAATTTGACGGTGTTTATTAACCGAAACAGAATCACCTCTTTGCAAAATATTCATATCAAAAGCTTCGTATGCCGAAGTGGCTACTTTTGCAGTGGCGATATTCATAAATGCATTTTGCATATCGTTTAGTTCCACATCGCCTACGGCAAACCCATCGGCTATTCGCTTGGCAAACTCTTTGGTTCCACCACCAGCAGGGATAAGACCAACACCAACTTCCACTAAACCAATATAGGTTTCAGCAGCAGCAACTACTTTATCTGCATGAAGCGTCATTTCACAACCACCACCGAGTGTTAGTCCGTGAGGAGCAACAACAACAGGAATGGAAGAGTAACGAACTCTCATCATAGTATCTTGGAAATGCTTAATCATAAAGTTAAGCTCATCATACTCTTGCTCAATAGCATGCATAAATACCATTCCTAAATTGGCTCCTGCAGAGAACTGCGCTCCTTGGTTTCCAATTACAAGACCAGTATAACTTTCTTCCGCTAAGGTGATGGCTTTGTTGATACCTTCCACCACTTCACCACCTAGGGTGTTCATTTTAGTATGGAATTCAAGTCCTAAAACGCCATCTCCTAAATCGAAAATGGTAGAACCAGAATTGCCCCAAACTACATTGCTTTGTCTAAGGTTATCAAGTACCA
>CAZDQR010000500.1:0-1520 GCA_964507315.1 uncultured Roseivirgaceae bacterium | reverse complement strand
TATGCAATTTACAAAGATTATATTATGTAGCTAAGTGATTATCTCTATAAAATTAACATATTGATCAATTGAAAACGAGAAATTAGAAACTGGTTGAAGATAAGCAGCTAAAATTACTAGTGCTCCCATTAGGGTAGCCATTAGGGTAGCCATAAAACCCTTAGGTTCAACTGCTTTAACAGTTAGCCTTCTACGTGCTGGGTTTACAGCAATATTAGCCATAATACGATCGACCATGCCAGTAGGAGCTTGTTTCAATAACCCAGTTTTTACAAACGATTTCAATTGCCGATCTTCCTTTATGTCTTTCATATTAATACCGTTAATTCTTCTCTTAATAATTCATTTAAAGCTGAGTACATTTTTGCACGTGCTCTATGCAAACGTGCTTTAATAGTTCCCAATTTTTCATCGGTAATTTTACTAATTTCGGCAAGGCTCTCATCTGCCAAATAAAATAACGAAAGTACTACCTTATCTTGTTCTGCCAAATTGTTTAGGGCTTTGTGGATATATTTTTGCTGATCTTTCAGCACCATTTTATCCCAGCCACTATGCGAATCAACCCCAAATTCCACTGCATAATCATCATGCTCTAAGGTAAGGGTACTAATTGTTTCTTCCTAATTCTAGATAGGGCTGTGTTATATACTATTTTAAACAACCAACTCGAAAATTTAGCTTCTTCCTTAAACTGATCAATCTTGCCAAACACTTTTATAAAAGAATCTTGCACTACTTCTTCTGCATCCTGAGCGTTCTTAATAATATTATAAGCAACTGTATAGGCTAAGTGTTGATAATTTTCAACCAATTCTCTAAACGCAAGAGTATCCCCTCGCTTTACTTTGCCAATAAGTTGTTTTTCTTTTATAGGATTGATCACTTATACTATAGACCCTTGAACTGATAAACCGGTTACAATAAATATAAACTATTTTTTATTCCATATCGGATATTCCTCCTTACTAGTTAAACTGATATTGCAATTACCCCTTGGTTATTCTTAGTGACACCAGAACTTCTCTTTCTGCGAGCATAGATTTTAGCCAAAGAATGTTTTTCAAAAAAATTGTAACCAGTTGCGCAAAGTTGTAGTCTAACGGTATGAAATCAATATTTAACAAAAATTCAAAACAACATGGGAGCAGAATTTATTATAGTACCGTCAATGTTTTTAACAATGTTCGGAATGGTGTATTATTTTTTAACAACACGCAATAAGGAACGCCTAGCCTTAATAGAAGCTGGTGCTGATGCAAAGCTTTTTAAAACTGCAAGTGGTAATAATTGGCACTTTGTTATTGTGCTTGGCATGTTAGCTATTGGTATAGCATTAGGTGCTGCTTTTGGAATGATCATTGAGCAGGCATTTGGCCAAGGGCATAATCTGGAGCAAGGATATGTAATTGGCATCTTCCTATTTGCAGGAATAAGCTTATTATCTTCTTTCTTTTTAATTAGAAAAATTAATAGAGATAGTCATTTAGGCACATACTAATTTAGAGTGTTCAATATTC
>CAZDQR010000499.1:0-1521 GCA_964507315.1 uncultured Roseivirgaceae bacterium | reverse complement strand
GAGAATATTGAACACTCTAAATTAGTATGTGCCTAAATGACTATCTCTAAAGAATGTAATTACTTGTGTTTCCTACTCTTCCTTTTTACTGAACATCTTTTTAACAAAATCTCCCGGACAAATTCCCGTCATAGACATTGGGCAGAAACTTATTGCTCCAGTAAGTATCATCATACCTGCCATTACTAAAAGAACCGTGGCTAAAATGCCCGTTACTACATTTGTAAAATATAAGGCGATAATAATAGCTGCTATTGAAAGACGGATAATACGGTTTAAGCTACTTAGGTTAGATTTCATTTCTTTTATTATTTATAGATCAAATATCATGCAATTGTGTGTTTAAAAGAGTGATTTATATCATGTCATAAACTGAATAAGTTACTAAACCATTGAGCCAATATCGGAAGAGTTGCTTGAATAAGCAAAGATGATTCCTTTAAGTTGGGTGGCGGCTATTTTGAACTCGTTTTGGTTTCTAGTTAGGTTTTAATATCCTGAAACCAGTTCAGAATGACGTATTAATTATTTGCAGTTATATCACTTACTACTTCATCAAATAAATCTCTGCAGCATAATCCTGTAGGATTAAGGATTTCACATTTCTCCTGCACTTTAGTACGGTAAAAGCCCATAGCTTCATCCCAATCAGTAATATTGTGCTCGTTTACTACGGTTTCAATTTGGGCCTTATCTACATTATTGCAATAGCAAATTACTTCTCGTTCGGTGCCATCTTTAAAATACAACTCCCGCTTTAACTCCGATTTATCAATTAATTGATTGCGTTTTGAGGTATAATAAGCAACCGAGCAAGGGGGATTCATACAAATATTAAAATCATCTTCTAAAATTGTTTTCTTAAAATTGTCGGGTTTAAGGTTGGAGCGTAATACCGTATTTGGTACTTCTGCACCAGCAAGCTTGCACCTTGGGCAAACGGGAATTTTTTTGGCAGTTGTGGTAATACCCTCAGGTAAATCTACCTTATAATGCCCTTTATTAATGGTCGTAATTAACTCTTGCTCCGAAAGTTTACTCTCATCAATGGTAAACTGGCATGAATCTGTATCATGATCCACCGTTTTGCTAATGATGCCCTCCAATTGTTCCACTTGCTTTTCTACGGAACGTGAACAACTGGAGCAGCTCATTCCTTTAATGGGTAGTGTAATTGTTTTAATTGCCATAATGGTTTAGCTTCCAGTTAAATTAGTGTTTTCTTTTACGGCATAGCCAGTCCCATTAATTGCTTTCACAATTTCTTCCTTAGTTATTTTAGTAGGATCAAACTTTACAACAGCCTTTCCATCCTTAAAAGAGGCCTTTACCTCAGATATGCCTTTAAGTTTTGCCACTTCATGGTTAATGTGATCTTCACAACTAGTGCACGTCATACCAGCTACTTCTAAATTAACTTGCCTAACTTCGAATGGTTCCGTAGTTGCTGTAATTTTCGTTAGGTCTGGATAGAAGGCTGAAGAATAATAGGGAAATGCCAACATCAACATTGCAAAGACT
>CAZDQR010000498.1:0-1523 GCA_964507315.1 uncultured Roseivirgaceae bacterium | reverse complement strand
TTTGGGTAGGTACAGATGACGGTAATGTACAAGTAACTCAAGATGGGGGCGCGAATTGGACAAATGTAATAGCTAATATTCCTAACCTTCCTAAAAATACATGGTGCTATCAAGTAGCAGCTAGCAATTTTAAGAAAGGTTCTGCTTACGCTGTTTTTGAAGGACATACTACCAACGATAATGCTACTTATCTCTACAAAACAGCCGATTTTGGTAAAACTTGGGTTTCCTTGGTAAAGGATAACATTAATGGGTTTGCTCGAAGTATTCAGGAAGATTATGAAAGTGAAAACCTATTGTTTTTAGGAACTGAGTTTGGACTTTATATTACCATTGATGGTGGTGGCAACTGGTCTAAGTTTACGAATAATATGCCTAGCACTGCGGTTCATTCCATTGCATTACAGCGAGAAACCAGTGATTTAGTAATGGGAACACACGGTAGAGGCGTAATAATTATTGATAATATCAGCCCTTTAAGAGCCCTTTCGCAAGAAGTATTGCAAAAGGATGTACACTTTTTTGATTCAAAACCTTATGTAATGAAAGAGCAGAGTGGATTTGGTGGCGGTAGTAATGGGAGCCAATTTATAGGCCCTAACCCTTCCTCTTCTGCTCAAATTGTGTATTATCTTAAAAAGAGGCATACGTTTGGTAAAATGAAAATTGAAATTCGGGATATGAATGGCAATAAGGTTACTGAAATTGATGCGGCTAAGCAAAAAGGAATCAATATTGTGAGATGGAGCTATAATATGAAGGCACCTAAAGTAGCAAAAGGAAAGACATTTAGCTTTGGTGGTTTTGCAACTCCAAGAGTACCTGCTGGCGCGTATAAAGTAGTTATGACAAAGGGTAAGAATAGCTATTCTAAAGACATCGATGTTGTTTATGATCCTAAATCAGGATTGACGGCTGAAGATCGCAGGTTGCAGCAGGAAACTATAATGAAGCTATATAGTATGACCGAAGAGCTTGCCTATATGGTGTATGAATTGGACGAAACCATTGATTATGCCAATAAAGTAGCTAAGGCTAATCCCAAATCTAAGAAGAAAGCAACGGTGCTCACCAATGATTTAGATGGCCTAAAGGAAACCTTGGTGGTTACTACTGGAGATAATTATGTGGGCAGTGCAGAGCCTCAATTACGTGAAAAAATGTCTGATTTGTACAGTGTGATTGTAGGTAATTATGATAAGCCTTCTAACTCCCAATTAGCTAATTTAAAGGTGATTACTAAGCGTTTTAATGAAGCCAAAGAGGAGTTTTCTAGAATTAAAAATAAGCAAGTAGGTAAACTAGAAAAATCTGCATTTAGTGTACAAATGGAGGAATTTAAAGTAAAATCTTTTGATGATTTTATAGAGTAACCAACTCATCTTTATAGAAAGCACCATTAATTACTAAATGTATAAGCATGTAGTATTGAGTGGTGTTTTTATTGGGCCACTTAAATAACGTATATTATTCTAAACGTTTAAATAACGTATAAACATAAGGTCTTTCATTACCAGAAGGCA
>CAZDQR010000497.1:0-1569 GCA_964507315.1 uncultured Roseivirgaceae bacterium | reverse complement strand
TCGTATTTGTAACCTAATCCTGGTATGTCTAATTTTAATATAACTTCCATGTTTCTGTTACTTTAAAGAGTCTCCAGTATAAGGTAAAATTGCCATATGACGTGCTCGTTTAATGGCTTGAGCAACTTTTTTCTGAAACTTAATACTTGTTCCAGTAAGTCTTCTAGGTAAAATTTTACCTTGCTCGTTTACAAATTTCATAAGAAAATCAGGATCTTTATAATCAATATACTTGATTCCGTTTTTCTTAAATCTACAGTACTTAGGCTTAATATCCTGTCTGTTTATTGGTTCGTTTTGTAGTGTCATTATGCTGCTGCCTCAGTTTTTTTCTTCTTGTTAAAAGCTCCTTTACGTCTTTTTTCATTATACTTCACTGCGTGTTTGTCTAATGAAACCGTCATAAATCGCATAATATGCTCATCTCGTTTGTACTCAGTTTCAAGCTTATTAATAGCCTCTCCATCAGCATCAAATTCAATTAGGCAATAAAACCCAGTTGATTTGTGACCAATTTGGTAAGCTAGCTTTTTTAAGCCCCACTTTTCTTCATTTACAATCTTCGCACCACTGTCTTTAAGTATTTTTACATACCCTTTGACAGTATCCTTTACCTGATCATCAGATAAAACGGGAGTAAGAATGAATACCGTCTCGTAATTGTTCATCGTTTAAATTTATTTGAGGTGCAAAAGTAGCTAATTGATTTTCTAAATCCAATGTAATTGCAAAATCCTATTAAATATTTAACCGTAAAAAAGGCCCTAGAAATTTTCTAGAGCCTTTAATTAATTATAATTGCTGTTTTAAGCAGGAACTAATTCTAATCCCATCAATTCCATTTTTAACTCTTCAATATCTTGTTTAATTTTAGTGGCAGAATCTTCTGCTCTATTCATCATGCTATCAGCAAGTTCTTGATAGTAATGAACACCATCCATTAAATTACTTTGAAAATCAGCTAACCCTTTTAGTTGTCTGTTAGTGGTAGCTTCTGTAATACCATCCATTCTTTCTTTTAAATGTTTGATATACATTTTAAGCTCCTTCATAAACATATTTGGTCGGTGCGTACTTAATGCCACTTTTGCATTGCCATACACATGGCCTACCATTTGCTGCAATGAAACAACAGTAGAGAAATATGCCAAATTCGGGCCAGGGCAAATGGAAACTCCTTCGCCTTTTACGTCAAAATTTGCTACTCTCATTGCCGATGTGCCTAGGCCTACACAAATACATGATTTATCCATAATTTTGTGTAAGGTTGTTTTACGGTCGGCATTGCTTATGTCCTCATTCGCATCTAATTCCTTAATTTTAATGCGCTGGTATTGACGAGAAGCCGTACATATAGCTCGATCTGTATATTCCTTATTAGAGACTAAAAATTGTTTAGGACACGAGCTGCCTGGTCTTCCACTATCAATTTTAGCATGCTTAATGCCATCTTGAGTATTGCCTCTTAACGTATTAAACGACACTCCAAGAGGCGATATGCCACTTAAGTAAAGGTCGTCTTATTTGGCTTTCGCCAATTGCTGTAACGTCTGCTCGTCAACCGTAGTT
>CAZDQR010000496.1:0-1572 GCA_964507315.1 uncultured Roseivirgaceae bacterium | reverse complement strand
AGGTAAACGACCATCTACCATCGATGCATATTCTCGTGCAGTGCGCCGTATCACTGAGTATTTCGACCAAGTACCTGACACCTTAACTACCGCTCATTTAAAGCAATATTTTAATAGCCTCATACAAACCCATTCTTGGAGTACCATTAAACTTGACCGTAATGGCTTACAATTTTTTTACCGCTATACGCTTGATAAGCAATGGGAATGGCTTTCTATCGTCAAACCGCCACAAGTAATACCAATTACACTAATTTTGTGATCTAATTGTAGGTATGAAATATATTACTCAAAAACAATTATCTGAGAAATTAGAGCCAATTAATTTAAAGGCGCTTATTGCTCAAGAAAGCAATGGTAGAATGCGAATTCGTTTATTAGCTTTATCACACATTAAAGATGGGGCTGATAGAGCTCAAACAGCCAAATATTTAAAAGTAAGTAGGAAAGTTGTCAATGATTGGGCTAAGAATTTTTTCAATCATGGTATTAAAGGTTTAAATGAAAAACCAAGGTCTGGACGACGTTCGAAACTCACAACAGCTCAATTATCTGAGCTTAAAGAATACGTTCAATCCCACAGTATAAAAGAGAGCGGTGGTAGACTAAATGCAGAAGCACTTGTTTCAGTTATTAATGAAAAATTTGGCGTTAAATACAGTAAAACGAATGTTTACAGGTTGTTGCATGCACTTAATTTTTCTTGGATAACAAGTCGCTCTCGTCACCCTAAGCAGTCCCAAGAAATCCAAGACGATTTTAAAAAAATTCAAAATGACATTGATCAACAAGCTCCCTGAGGATCAAGCCTTGGATAGTGTAGATATCTGGTTTCAAGATGAAGCAAGATTTGGTCAACAGAACACAACCACTAGGCTCTGGGCAGAAAAAGGGAGCCGCCCACGAGCAGTTAAGCAGCAACAATTTCTAAACGCTTATTTATTTGGAGCGGTTTGCCCAGCTAATGGAAACACAGAAGCTTTAGTTGTGCCATTTTCAAATAAAGAGGGTATGAGGCTGCACATGGAACAAATATCACAAGCAACGCCAAAAGGTAGACATAGTGTAGTCATAATGGATGGAGCGGGTTGGCATACAGAGAATGTTGTTAATGAATTTGATAATGTTAGCATGATCAAATTGCCGGCTTATTCACCAGAGTTAAATCCAATTGAGCAAGTATGGCAATGGTTACGACAAAATGAATTAGCGAATAAATGTTTTAAGGATTATGACGATATTGTTGAGTCTTGTAGTGATGCATGGAATAGCTTCAGAAGTGATATGAATCGTGTAAAAAACATATGCTTTAGAGATTGGATTAATTTGGGAAGTTAATTAATGTAATTGATATTATTCAAGTTTGTATTTATACAAACAAAAAAGTGCGTTCTAATGTAGAAATGACACATCACGAATTTCTTATCTGGTTGTTTAAGGCTAAGCCAACCTTTATCGTATTTGAAGCGTGCGGCACGTCTAATTACTGGAAGCAAAAAGCGATAGAAGCGGGCCATAAGGCAAAGTTAATTTCAGCAAAGTTAGTAGCAACTGTTAGGCAAAACCAAAAGA
>CAZDQR010000495.1:0-1576 GCA_964507315.1 uncultured Roseivirgaceae bacterium | reverse complement strand
CTGGTTGCACATTAAAATGCTCAAACGCCCAAAGCTTACCCGTTCTACCGAGCCCAGCTTGTACTTCATCCAGAATTAAGAGCGCTCCATTCTTTTCACAAAGAGCTTTTACTTGGGTTAAGTAATCATCATTCGGTAATGGCATACCTAAAGTTGCAGGAATGGTCTCTAATAAAACAGCAGCAACCTCTTCATTCAACACCTTTTCCAATACAGCTAAATCATTAAATGGCACTTGGCTAAAATCATCAGAATCTAATTGAAAAGCATCTCGGTACTGAGCATCTCCTGCTTGAATGGATAGACCAGTATGGCCATGATATCCTCCGTTGGCCGATATAATTTTCTTTCTATTTGTATAACCTCTAGCTACTTTAATGGCAAGGTCAATGGCTTCACCTCCACTTACCCCAAACACGGTATAGCTCAAATCGCCAGGCATAAGGTCAGCCAAAAGTTTTGCAGTTTCAGCTCTATGTTTACTCATTAAATGGTGATTGCCAATATCCAGGTTATCAAACTCAGATTTCAACACATCTATAATTTCCGTATTACGGTGACCAAGATTAAAGACCCCACCATTACAGTGTAGATTATAAAGAGTTTTTTCTCCATCCATATCAGATAGAGTTGCTCCTTCTCTACTTCCCATTACGAAATCCATCCCATACTTTTTGTAAAAATCAGCTTTGCCAGAAGATACATTATTACGAAAAAGATCGAGTGATACTTGTTTTGCTTCAGAAGCTTTTGATGATTTAAAAAACATACTAGATAAATTTTTATCAATCTAGTGAATTTTAAAGAGAATAATTTAACTGATCGAGTGATTTTGGGTAATTTCGATATATGAAATCTCCAAACATAAAAGTTGCCATAGCACAATATGCCCCAGTACATTTTAATAAGGAGGCAACCCTTGAAAAATTAAAAAACATTATAAAAGAGGCAGCTTCACAAAAAGTGCAATTATTGGCAGTGGGTGAAACTTGGTTATCAGGCTACCCTGCTTGGTTAGATTATGGCACCAATATTTCGCAATGGGATGCACCAGAAATGAAACAGGCATTTGTTGAAATGTTTGAAAGTAGTATTACTGTGCCTGGCCCAGAAACTAAGGAGATTGGAGAACTCGCTGCAGAGAACAATATGGGGATTGTGTTAGGAATAAATGAGAAAGTGGTTGCTGGGCCAGGAAATGGAACCTTATATAATTCATTGCTTATTTTTAACGAACACGGGGAGCTATCTGTTCATCACCAAAAATTGATGCCCACCTTTACTGAAAAACTGCTCTACGGGTTAGGTGATGGAGGCGGACTAGGAGCCACACCTATACATGGAGTGCGAACAGGCGCACTAATTTGCTGGGAACATTGGATGCCGCTTACCCGGCAAGCAATGCACAATTCTGGTGAGGATATTCATGTGGCTCTTTGGCCAAATGTGCACGAAATGTTGCAAGTGTCTAGTAGGCATTACGCCTTTGAAGGTAGAAGCTTTGTGTTGGCCGTTGGCCAAATTATGAGAGTCTCTGATGTGCCAAAAGGCATTACCTTGAGCACTGATATGGATA
>CAZDQR010000494.1:0-1583 GCA_964507315.1 uncultured Roseivirgaceae bacterium | reverse complement strand
TCTAATTCATTATCGTAGATAAATGCGGCTATGGTTTTTAAGTCGGCTTCCTTGGTGGCAGGCTTAGGCATTACTTTAAACTCTTTAACTGCCCCCTTCATCAATGCCGTTTCTTCCGTTGGGTTAAGGCCCCAAGCAACAACCCCTTTTACAAAATCTGCTTTGTTATCATACTGTTTTTTGTAGCGCCATTTAATAGCAGCCATTGGTGGGGCTATCAACTCATCATGGCTTGGTGCACCTCCATGGCAAATTAAACATTGGTTTTTCAGCAGCATGTAATTGTCAGAAATGGTATCTAACTGAACAACTTCTGCCGTTTCAATAACCGTATCTACTGCTACGGATGACTGTTCTGCGTTCTCATTATTCGAAGTACCACAAGAAAAAACAAAGGAGGAAACTCCTAGGAGAAATAAAAAATTGGTTTTCATGATTTAATTGGTTTGATTTTATAATCAAAGATAGGGTAGGAATTTTGATTATAAAACCGACCTACATGAAGGTATATTGATATGCCCAATATATTAATACTGCTTGAAGAGGTAACCTGAGAATAAGCACGACTTTGCCAATACCTTTCACCTTTTTAGAAGAAGTTAGATGATGAACATTAGCTGGGAATACCGCAATAAGCAAAGCAATTATGCCCCAAGCCGCGTAAGTTGAAAGTGCAGGAATCACTAATAATATGGCCAGAAGAACCTCCAACACTCCACTAATAAGCACTACTGGCTTATGAAAAGGCAAGTATTGCGGCATAATGCGCATATACATCTTTGTGTTTGCAAAATGATTTACTCCTGCAGCAAGGTAAAGCATCGCCATAAAGTAGAGGCTGATAGTTTTGGCATCCATAGCTGCAAGTATAGGAATAAAAGCATAATAAATTTACAGTTAAATGTAGGTAAGCAGTTCAACCTAACATTTAGTCTGCACCGTTTTTTATCTTGCTAAAAATTATGCGAAGAGATTGCCTATTCCTTCTTGGTCTTAACCGGCCTTATTTTCTTTTCAGAAATTGACATTATTAAATTTTTTGGTACAGTGTTAGTCTCTATTAAATTAACATTTAATTTTTCTGATATTTTTACTGCCTCCCAAATCATGTTTTTTATATCCTCTTTAGGGAACGATTTAAACTCCTTAACAGAAAAATGCCTTATCAGCTTTCCTTTCCCTTTTAATTCTACATTGACTTTTGCTAATTCAGCTCCACGATTAAATCCGAAGTTTACATGTTGTGAATAAACCGCAATATGGCAAAAGGCATCTTTCAATTTTTCTGTTTTCGAATAAGCCATCGCAACTGCATTATAGTTGTCCCAAATCAATTCGTTCGCTTCCGGAACTAAATCCGTAACAAAATCACGTAATTCAAAAGTTAGCTTTTGAATCCGCTCGTCATATGGCTCTAGAAATTGTTTTAGTTTGGGGTTAGAATGCATTTTTATATTTTGGCAGCCAACATTTTCAACTATGCCATACTTCCGTCAAACCACTCTTCTACTTTCGCTTTTTGCTGGGTATCAAAGCTTCCGCCTTTATACTTAAACTCATTGGTGTGTGGATCATATTCATAA
>CAZDQR010000493.1:0-1587 GCA_964507315.1 uncultured Roseivirgaceae bacterium | reverse complement strand
CGTATTATACCTAATCTTAATCCTACAGGGTTAACTTTCTGTCCCATGTTATTTCTTATTATCAGATTCGTTAGACTCAGCTGCTTCTGCAACCACTTCGTTAAAGCTATCTACAACCAATGTAACATGGTTAGAACGCTTTCTAATTCTATGAGCTCTTCCTTGAGGGGCAGGACGTAAACGCTTAAGCATTTTACCACTGTCAACTTTAATCTCTTTAATAAAAAGATCAGCTTCCTCTAATTGAACATCTTCATTTTTATTTTGCCAGTTAGCAATTGCACTTAAAAGGAGTTTCTCCAATTTAGCAGCACCAACTCTGGGCTCAAACTTCAAAATACTCAATGCATTGTTTACTCGTACACCTCTAACAAGGTCAGCAACCAATCGCATTTTTCTTGGTGAAGTAGGTACGTTATTTAATTTAGCTATAGCCTCCATAATACTTACCTTCTACCTTTATCTTTTTTTCCAATATGACCTCTATAATTCCTAGTTGGAGCAAATTCACCTAGTTTATGACCTACCATATTTTCAGTTACATAAACAGGGATAAATTTATTGCCATTATGCACAGCAAATGTATATCCAACAAAATCTGGAGAAATCATTGATCTACGCGACCAAGTTTTAATTACAGACTTTTTTCCAGACTCACTCATTTTATCGACTTTGTTCTCAAGTCTAAAATCGATATATGGCCCTTTTTTTAACGATCTTGCCATTATTTTCTCTTAGTAATTATAAACCTATTAGAATACTTTTTCTTAGATCTAGTTTTAAATCCTTTGGCCAAAACGCCAGTTCTAGATCTTGGGTGTCCACCAGATGAACGACCTTCACCACCACCCATTGGGTGATCAACAGGGTTCATTGCAACACCTCTAACTCTTGGTCTTCTACCTAACCATCTATTTCTACCTGCTTTACCAAGGCGAACATTCATATGGTCTGAGTTTCCAACCGATCCGATAGTAGCTAAACAAGTAACTAGTACCATTCTCATTTCGCCAGATGGCAATTTAAGAGTAGCATACTTACCATCTCTTGCCAATAACTGTGCATAAGATCCAGCACTTCTTGACATTGAAGCTCCTTTACCAGGCTTTAATTCAATATTATGAATTATTGTACCTAAAGGAATATCAGATAAATATAAAGCATTTCCAATCTCAGGAGCAACATCTCTACCTGAAACAATTGTTTGCCCAACTTCAAGTCCTTCTGGTGCAATAATATAAGTTTTTGCACCATCTGCATAAACAGCCAAAGCTACTCTTGCAGATCTAGAAGGATCGTATTCTACAGACTTAATAGTTGCAGGAATACCAAACTTGTTTCTTTTAAAATCAACAATTCTGATTTTTTTCTTATGACCACCGCCAATGTTACGGATCGTCATTTTACCAGTATTGTTTCTACCACCAGATCTCTTAGAAATTACAAGTAGTGATTTTTCCGGTGTTGAAGAAGTAATTTCTTCGAACATAGGAGCTACTCTAAATCTCTGCCCTGGGGTTATCGGTCTTAATTTTTTTACTGCCATCTTTCTTCTAATTAAATACCGCTGTAGAAATCAATAACTTC
>CAZDQR010000492.1:0-1603 GCA_964507315.1 uncultured Roseivirgaceae bacterium | reverse complement strand
GATTATTTGATGTAATACCTTACCAGTTGGAGCATTTTCCAACAGATAAATCTTTGAATGTAAAAATTGGAGATCAATGGAAATCATATTCAACGCAGGAGGTAATTGATGAAGCCAATAAATTAAGTGCAGGGTTAATAAAAAAAGGCATTGGTGTTGGAGATAAGGTTGCTCTAATTTCTTTTAACAGGCCAGAGTGGGTAATTGTTGATATGGCTATTGAGCAAATAGGAGCAATAAGTGTTCCTCTGTATCCAAACATTACGGTTAAGGATTATAATTATACCATCGACCAATCAGAAACCAAATTGGCGTTTGTAGGAGATAAAGATTTATTTGATAAAGTAACAGAAGCTACTAAAGACGTTAATGGGTTTGATGGTATTTTCAGTTTTGATAAAATAGAAAACACACCGCATTGGCAAGAAGTACAAGCGGATTATGCCACAGAAGAAAAAGAAATTGATAAACGAAAAGCGGATGTAAAACCAGATGATTTAGCCACTATTATTTATACCAGTGGCACAACAGGGTTTCCTAAAGGTGTAATGCTTTCGCACCGCAATATATTAAGCAATTCTGAAGGAGTAGCTGAGCGATTTGCTGTGGTGGAAGCAAGCTACAGAGCACTTAGCTTTTTACCTCTTTGTCATATTTTTGAGCGTACCGCAAGTTATACACATATGCGTTTAGGAGTACAAGTGTATTTTACTTCTATAGAAACCATTGGCGAAGCAATGAAGGAAATACAACCTCATTATTTTGCTACCGTACCACGTTTACTCGAAAAAGTATATGATAAAATTGTAAAAAAAGGATACGATTTAACGGGGATAAAAAAGAGCATGTTTTTCTGGGCACTTAGATTAGGTGAAAAATATGACCCCAATGAAAACAGAGGCTGGTGGTATAATAAACAATTGGAGATTGCGAATAAATTAATTTTTAGCAAATGGCGTGAAGCCTTGGGTGGGAATATTATGTTTATTATTTCTGGGGCAGCAGCGCTGCAACCTCGGTTGGCACGTGTATTTTGGGCAGCTCAAATTCCATTACTCGAAGCGTACGGATTAACGGAAACTTCACCAGGTATTAGCTTTTCAAAATTAGAACCGGGAGGCTATCGCTTAGCATGTGTTGGCCCTTTACTTAAAGATGTAAAAGTGAAGATTGCAGATGATGGCGAAATTTTAGCAAGTGGCCCTGGCATTATGAAAGGCTATTATAAATTACCAGAACAAACAGCTGAAGTGCTTAACGATGGTTGGTTTAGTACGGGTGATATTGGCGAATACAAAGATGGCTTCTTAAAAATCACGGATCGTAAAAAAGAAATCTTTAAAACGTCAGGAGGCAAATATATTGCTCCCCAACAAATGGAGAATAAGTTTAAAGAGAGCATGTACATCGAGCAAATTATGGTGGTGGGCGAAGCCCAAAAACACCCATCAGCACTTATTGTTCCTGATTACGAATCGGTATCCGATTGGTGTAAAATACACCATTCATCTTGCAGCACCATTGATGAAATGCTGAAGAGTGAAAAAGTGAAGAAAAAATTCGATCAGGAGATGGAGCATTATAACCAAGAGTTTGCAAATTA
>CAZDQR010000491.1:0-1644 GCA_964507315.1 uncultured Roseivirgaceae bacterium | reverse complement strand
TCCATAGATATGCAATTTACAAAGATTATATTATGTAGCTAAGTGACTATCTCTAAAAAAGGATTTTAATAACCCTGGTATTATTAATTTTTGCTTCTGCAATTGGCAGCTACATTCTTGGCTTAACCAGAAACAAAATGGCCGAAACCCGAATGCCGAGACAAAACATGGAGTTTCGAATGAAACCAAAAATGCCTCCCAAACATCTTAAAAAAATGAGATCAAGAAGCCCATTATTCGATAACTTCTTTTTCTTTTTATTAGTTTCTGGAGCAGCCCTTTCTATAAGAGCCACTCAAAAATGGATGCAAGAAGAAACTGACCGAAAAACGCTTGAAGCAGATAAAGCAAAAATTGAATTGGCTTGGTTAAAAAATCAAGTAAGCCCCCATTTCTTTTTTAATACATTAAATAATATCCACTCATTAATCGAGTCTAAACCAAACGATGCACAAAAATCGGTGCAGCTTTTATCTAAATTAATGCGGTACTTACTCTACGAAAGTAATGCCAACCAAATATCGCTTGTGAAAGAAGTAGCCTTTATTGAAAGCTATATTGGCCTGATGAAATTAAAATTGACAGAGGCTGTAAAAGTCAGTTTTAGTCATCCAACAATTCCTGATCATATTAATCTTCCTCCACTGTTATTTAATCCATTGATTGAAAACGCCTTTAAATATGGCATTAGCTATGAACAAGATTCATTTATATCCATAGATTTAGCATGGGAAGATGAGCAGCTAATTTGCAGTGTTGAAAACAGTATTAATACCAGTACTTTACAAAAAGAACATTCAGGCATTGGGCTAGAAAACTTAAAGCAGCGGCTAAATTTACTTTATAAAAACAAGTATTCCCTTGAAATCGATTCTACTCCAGAACAATTTACAGCCATTTTAAAAATCCCTCTTAATGATTAAGTGCATTGCCATAGATGATGAGCCATTAGCCTTAGAGCAAATGGCACGATATATTGAAAAGACCCCGTTTCTTAATCTTATTGGCACATTTTCGTCTGCATTAAAGGCATTAGATAGTAAAGTGCTTTCAGATGCAGAACTCATTTTTCTTGATATTAATATGCCAGATTTAAATGGAATGGAATTTTCTAAACACATTAATCAAGATAAGAAAATAATTTTCACCACAGCTTATGAGCAATATGCGCTTGAAGGATTTAAGGTAAATGCACTTGATTATTTACTTAAACCATTTAGTTACGAGGAGTTTTTAACAGCTTCCTTAAAAGCGAAAACACATTTTGAATTAGTAGGGAAATCCACCCCTTCTATTGATTACATATTCGTAAAATCAGAATATCAATCTGTTCGTATTAATTATAGCGAAGTGCTTTATATAGAAAGCATGAAAGATTACATTAAAATTTATTTGGAAGGCCAACCCAAGCCTGTGCTCACCTTAATGACAATTAAATCGATGGAAGCCAAATTGCCCACAACGAAGTTTATGCGAGTACACCGATCGTTTATTGTGCATACTAACAAAATTGAGAGTGTAGATGGCAATACCATTATAATTCAAAACCAAGCTATTCCTGTGGGGGAATCCTATCGCAATCAATTTAAAAAGTTAGAGATAATCACTTAGCTACATAATATAATCTTTGTAAATTGCATATCT
>CAZDQR010000490.1:0-1656 GCA_964507315.1 uncultured Roseivirgaceae bacterium | reverse complement strand
CCGAATGCAAAGGGAGCTCCTCCATTATTACGTTCTTTTGCTGTATGAATAGCATCCATCAAGGGCTCCATGTGTGCATGGTTCAAATCCCAAATCGGTTTGTTCCAAGAAAAATTATTGGAATAGTTAACAGTTACCTTGCCCGCTTCTCCTTTCTTTGTTGTCACTAAAATTACACCAAAAGCTGCTCTTGCTCCATAAATTGAAGCTGAGGCTGCATCTTTTAGTACTGATATATCTGCTACTGCCTCAGGGTTTAAATCGGATAATTTACCTTCAACTCCATCAATAAGTACCAAAGGGTTACTGTTACCATTTACTGAACCATAGCCTCTCAATTTTATAAGAGGGTCTTTATTTAGATTACCATCTGTATATAAAATTGTTACCCCAGCTACTACGCCTTGCAGACTTTTACCAACATCTGAAATGGGTTTAGCTTCTAAAGTTTTAGCCACATCAACAGTAGCAACCGCACCTGTTAGGTTTACTTTTTTCTGAACACCATAACCTACAACCACAATTTCTTCAAGTGATTGAGTATCTAATTCCAATGCAACATTGAGAACTGATTGGTTTCCTATCGCCACCGATTGAGAAGCAAAACCTATAAATGAAAACACAAGTGTTTCACTTCCATCTGGTATTACCAAATTAAAATTACCGTCCATATCAGTAGCGGTTCCAATGGTTGTTCCTTTTACAACCACGTTCACTCCAGGAACCGGTGAGCCATCATCTTCGGAGGTCACAATTCCTGATACAGTCTTATCTTGTGCTACTGAAAATACACTAATTAACAGTAACACTGACAAAACGTAAAATCGTAATTCTTTTTTCATAACTTATTTTGTCTGGTTTATATAAGTAATGTTACAACAATTTGCTGTAGTTGCAAACTTAAATGCTTGTTTATGCGACTATCTTATTTTTTTATACCATATCTTCTTATTTTTAAAAATAAACGTGCAATATATTGCTATAAATTGAAGTAAAACGGATATCATAAATCAATTAGGCGTTATACACACAATTGACCTGCAAGTGCTAAAACAGAATGTAGCTTTCAGCAAATTTTAATTTGCCAACTGAGATTACTACTTTTATCATATGACAATTGAGGAGATTTATAACTTGCTTACCCAAAGTACTGGTGTTAGTACCGACACAAGAAGTATTAAAAAAGGTTCTATATTTTTTGCTCTAAAAGGAGATAATTTTAATGGTAATACATTTGCCAATAAAGCCATTGAGCAAGGAGCAGCCATAGCCATAATTGATGATGCTTCAATAGAGCCTTCTGATTGTATCATCCTCGTAGAAGATGTTTTAAGCACACTGCAAAATCTTGCTACTCATCATCGAAATAAATTTGATATACCTGTAATTGGCATTACGGGTAGTAATGGAAAAACCACAACCAAAGAATTAATTGCATCTGTACTTTCAGTAAAATACAAAGTGCATTATACACAAGGCAACTTTAATAATCACTTAGGCGTGCCATTAACTTTGCTTGCCATGCCATTAGACACAGAAATGGCAGTAATAGAAATGGGGGCAAATCATATTGGTGAAATTGCCGATTTATGCAAGATTACCAATCCTAATTATGGTATAATTACAAATATTGGCAAGGCACATTTAGAAGGATTT
>CAZDQR010000489.1:0-1667 GCA_964507315.1 uncultured Roseivirgaceae bacterium | reverse complement strand
AGGTTTCTACAGGCCAAGAGGTTGAACCCGCTTTACGCAATAGGACTTCTATTACATAAAGCGGGTTTAATATTTCTCGCTAACTGATTTTGAAGTCTGCAGAAGTATTTACACTTCAAGCCACTAGAAAAATAGTCTAAGATTAATGCTGTGGTTCTAATATTTCTTTGGCTTCGAGCTGCTTATTATACAGCGCCTTATAAGTACCACATTTTTTCATAAGCTCATCGTGGGTACCTTTTTCTAATATTTCTCCTTCGTTTAGCACTACAATGGTATTGGCTAATTTAGCCGATGATATACGATGGCTGATAATAATAGAAGTTCTGCCTTTCATAATCCGTTTCATACTATTTAAAATAATATGTTCTGTTTTTGTATCCACAGCAGAAAGGGCATCATCTAAAATTAATATTTTGGGGTCTCTAGCTATAGCTCTAGCAATAGATACACGCTGTTTTTGCCCTCCAGATAAGGTAATGCCACGCTCTCCTAGTACCGTATCAAACTGCTTTGGAAACTCCATTAAATTATCGTACAAATCAGCATCTTTAGCTGCTTGGTGTACTTTTTCTATTGGCAAATCATCACTACCAAAAGCAATATTATGTGCAATTGTGTCCGAAAACAGAAATACTTCTTGGGGCACATACCCAATTTGCGATCTCAGCCAAGCCGGATTATAATCCTCTATCGGTTGACCGTCTATTTTAATTACTCCATTATTAACATCAAACATTCGAGTTAGTAAATTAGCAATTGTGCTTTTGCCCGAACCGGTAGTGCCAATAATCGCCAACGAATCTCCAACTTCTACCTCAATATTTAATTTTTTAATTGCGTTTATTCCAGACTCCGGATAGGTAAAATCAACATCTTCAAAATCTATTTTTCCTTGAATTTCAGTAGTGCTATTCTTTTCACTAACAATATCGTTTTTCTCTTGTAGAAACTCATTTATCCTTGACTGGCTAGCTGCAGCGCGTTGTATAATACTTGTAATCCACCCAAGTGCTGTTACGGGCCAAGTAAGCATGTTTACATAAATAATAAACTCAGCGATGTTGCCATAAGAAATACTTCCTGCAATTACCTGCTTACCACCGATATATATCACTGTAATAGTACTAAGGCCTATAACCGCCATAATTATTGGGAAAAATAAAGCATTTACTTGCGTAAGCTTTAGTGATTTATCTTTGTAAATATCAGAGGCATTTGTAAAAGATGCTAAGGAATCATCCTCTCGAACATATGATTTTAACACTCTGATACCAGAAAATGCTTCTTGTACAAACGTGGAAAGCTGCGATTGACTTTTTTGTATTTCTTCGGATCGTTTATTAATAACATTATTTACATAGTAAATACTAAACGATAAAAATGGGAGAGGGATTAAGGCATATAAGGTTAACTCTAAATTAACCGATAACATATAGGGTATTAGAATCAAAAAGAGGATAACTAAATTTAACCCATACATAATCGAAGGACCTACATACATACGAACTCTGCTTACATCTTCAGAAATTCGATTCATTATATCTCCAGTATTGTTTTTACGGTAAAAACTTAACGGCAAAGTCTGGTAATGTTGATACACCTCATTTTTAAGATCAAACTCCACCAGCCTTGACATAACAATAATGGTTTGCCTCACAAAAAAT
>CAZDQR010000488.1:0-1679 GCA_964507315.1 uncultured Roseivirgaceae bacterium | reverse complement strand
GCTCCAAATTATGTGGGCAAGGAGGTTAATACATTGGCTCATCAAAAAGTATTGGTTCAGTTGGAGCCTGAGAAACAAAATAAAGTCTGGTTAATAAACGAAGAAAATGACGCAGCTTAGTCAGAAGCACCTACTTGGTATTAAAGATATATCCGAAAAGGATATTCAATTAATTTTTGACACAGCCGATACATTTAAGGAAGTTATTAACCGACCTATAAAAAAAGTGCCTTCCTTGCGTGATATTACAATTGCCAATGTATTTTTTGAAAACTCCACCCGAACAAGACTGTCCTTCGAATTAGCTGAAAAAAGACTTTCTGCTGATGTGATTAATTTTTCAGCTTCATCAAGTTCGGTTAAAAAGGGAGAAACATTGCTGGATACAGTCAATAATATATTGGCAATGAAAGTAGATATGGTAGTAATGCGCCATGCTAGTCCTGGTGCACCACACTTTTTAGCTCGGCATATTGATGCCAATATCATAAATGCTGGAGATGGGACTCATGAGCACCCAACCCAAGCTTTATTGGATACATACTCAATTTATAAAAAGTTTGGGTCAGTTGCAGGCTTAAAAGTGGCTATCATTGGAGACATTCTCCATTCTCGAGTGGCAATTTCTAATATTTTTGCACTAAAAAAATTAGGAGCCGAAGTAATGGTTTGTGGTCCTAACACTTTGTTACCTCGGCATATTCAATCACTAGGAGTAAAAGTAGAGTTAGATGTATTTAAAGCCTTGCAATGGTGCGATGTTGCCAATGTATTGCGAATTCAATTAGAGCGGCAGCAAATTAAATATTTCCCTTCATTAAGAGAGTATTCGCTGTATTACGGCATTAACCTCCAAATGCTACAAAAACTGGACAAGGAAATTACCATTATGCATCCTGGCCCAATAAACAGAGGTGTTGAACTAAGTAGCGATGTAGCCGATTCTAAACATGCTATTATTTTAGATCAAGTGGAAAATGGAGTGGCAACACGAATGGCTGTACTCTACTTATTAGCTAGTCAAAAGCAGTAATTGGTCTTTTTCTAAATTAGATAAAGGCTTCTCATTTCTTATACTATTTCGGAGTGTTTATGGTATTTTTGAATATAAATATATCATTATGCGAAACATTTTATTTTTTTTACTTGTAGCCCCAATTTTTTCGTATGCGCAATTTGGTAAGTTGTTAGATAAGGCAACTTCGGTAGGCCTAAAAAAAGGCACTGAAATGATGTCGGATCATTTACGAAAAACAAGGGAAAAATTTGATACAACAAGCTTTAATTACTCTGTTTCATTTAGCGATGTATCTGCCCAATACGAAGACAAGGAAAAGCTCGATGATGTGACTAATGTTGCCAGTATTTACCTTGATAATGAAAAGTCTAAAACGCCATTAGAGGAAGCTCGTGAGCAATTGGATATGGGTGAGATGTATTACGCCACAAATGCTTACGAACTAGCCCAGGTGTCCTTTTATGTTGCACTAGGTATTTTAGAGTTAGAAGGCAATCGAACTAATTTAATGTACCCCCGTGTAATAGCAGATTTAGGAATGCTTTATAATGGTATGGGAAGGTACGATTTGGCCATGGAGTTTACGTTAAGGGCCCTTGATGCACGAAAAGAATTAAGAGGAGAGAATAGTGTTGATTATGCTGCATCGCTTAACAACTTA
>CAZDQR010000487.1:0-1696 GCA_964507315.1 uncultured Roseivirgaceae bacterium | reverse complement strand
CATTGGGCACTCTTAAACTGCCACTTGGAAAGGAATCGAGTAATGGATTGCAAATCATGGGTTTTCTTGAAACAAGGATGCTCGATTTTGAAAACCTCATCATCCTATCGGTAAATGAGGGAAACCTGCCGGCTTCAGCAAGTAATAAATCCTTTATTCCGTTTGGCTTACGTAAGGCATTTAAAATGCCTCATTTTACCGAACAAGATAGTATTTATGCTTACCATTTTTATCGATTACTGCAACGAGCTAAAAATGTATCGTTAATTTATAATACGGAACTTACTGTAGATGGATCTGGCGAAAAAAGTAGATATATTTTGCAATTAGCACACCGCATTAAAACGGAGCAACTACCCATTGTACTTAATGAAACTACGGTTAGTATTCCACTTTCAACGGAAGCCTTGCAACAACGAGAAATTAGAGTAACTAAGAGCGATGAGGTAATTAAACAGTTGCAATATTTGTTGTTTAAGCGATCTAATGAACGGCCTATTTCGCCAACGTTAGTGCTCGATTACATTGAGTGTCCTTTACGATTTTATTTAAAACGGATTAAGAAGTTACGGAAAGAAGATGATGCCACCAATGAAATTGATGCACGTGAATTCGGCAATATTGTACACAATACCTTACAACATTTATATGAACCTTATGTTGGAAAAACGCTTTCTAAAAAAGATATTTTAGAATTAAAGAAAACAAAACTTGCCGCCCAAATTGATAAGGAATTTGAAACTGAACTTGATTTAAAACAGATAAGCGGGAAAAATGATTACCAACGGTACATTATTAAAAACACATTGGAGCGTTTACTTAATAATGATGCAGTGCAGGCTCCCATACTAATTAAAGGCCTAGAACTGGTCTTAAATAAAGAGAGCATTCATTTGGCTTTACCTGTAAACGATAATTATATACAGTTAGGGGGTATTATTGATCGTTTGGATGAGATTGAGATAGGAGGGACTAGGCCACTAACTCGAATTATCGATTATAAAACTGGTAAAGTGGTAATGCAAAAGGCAGAGGTGTATAAAAAGCCAATTCCTTTAGAAAACTATATAGATAATTACTTTACAAAACCCGATTTTAAGGTAGAGTTTCAATCGTATTATTATGCTCTTATTTACCAACGCAACCATATTGATACAGATATAACAGCAGGTATTTATGGGCTTAAATCTATTGGAACTGGCGTGCAATATGTACGTAACAAACGCCAAGCAGTGCCAACGGAACTATTTAATTTGTTTGAAGATAGACTTACCCAGCTCTTCGAAGAAATACTTGATCCCAAAGTAGACTTTTGTCAAACAGAAGAAACCAATACCTGTTCCTATTGCGAGTTTAAGGCTATTTGTGGGAGGTAATAAAGCCTTAGTTTAGTAATGATGAAACAAATCTATAATAGAAGAGTGATTGCCTTTTTAGTTCTTGCCATCACATTTATGGCATTACTTATATTCTCTTTTTTTGAAAATCCTGAACCAGAAAAAATATTTGCTCTTAGAGTTAGGCAGGCTAGCAATGTTTTAATGTTATTAGTAATGGCTTTTATGGCTTATTATTGGAATAATAAAGCCAAGAGGAAACAACAATAACAAAAGGGGTAATCTTTATTGCTCTACATACATGTTTTCAATTACTTTTGAAAAAACTAACTAATTATAAAATGAAAAAAATCATTTAT
>CAZDQR010000486.1:0-1701 GCA_964507315.1 uncultured Roseivirgaceae bacterium | reverse complement strand
AGATATCTTGGGTAAAGAAATAGCTCACTTTAGTGGGGTTTCAAAAATAGATTTGAGCGGTTATAAAAGCGGGATTTATTTCTTAACCGTAGTATCTGAAAATGATTCAAAAACGGTTAAGTTTATGGTAGAATAAGAATAGCTACCTGGCTAAAACTGGGGGTATTATTAATTAAAATCAAAAAAGCCACATTTCTGTGGCTTTTTTGATTTTAATTCACCAAAGTACCAATGTTTTCTCCTTTTACAACCTTCATCAAGTTTCCACCCGAATCCATATCAAAAACCATAATTGGAAGTCCGTTTTCTTTACATAAAGCAAAGGCGGTTAAATCCATTACGTTTAATCCTTTGTCAATACATTCTTGGTAAGAAACCTTGTCGTATTTCGTTGCTGTTGGATCTTTCTCTGGGTCGGCAGTATAAATACCATCTACGCGTGTTCCTTTTAGCATGATATCAGCGCTAATTTCACTGGCACGAAGTGCAGCTGCGGTATCGGTAGTAAAAAATGGGTTTCCAGTTCCTGCACCAAAAATAACCACACGTCCTTTTTCCAAGTGACGAGTAGCTTTACGTTTAATAAAAGGTTCTGCAATTTGTTCCATTTTGATGGCAGAAAGCAAACGCGTTTGAACACCCACAGCTTCTAAGCTAGATTGTAAAGCCATACTATTAATCATAGTAGCCAACATTCCCATATAGTCACCTTGAACACGGTCAATAGCGCCATCTTCTTCTTGAATTCCTCTGAAGATATTACCACCGCCTATAACGATAGCCACTTCAACACCAGATTCTGAAAGCTCTTTAATCTCTTTAGAATACTCGGATAAACGATTGTGATCAATTCCAAATTGCTTCTCTCCTAAAAGCGATTCACCACTTAACTTTAATAGAACTCTTTTAAATTTCATTTATCAATTTTTATGTGCGTGATAAGATTTGCGAAAATTAGGACAAAAAAAAGAGAGATTGTAAACACAATCTCTCTTTTTTTTAAATTTCAATTATCATTACGATAAAGACACTCTGTAAAACTCAGTTACTGTAAGATCTTTGCTCACACCATCTAAGTATTTAGATACAGTTGATTTGTTGTCTTTAATAAATGCTTGATCTAATAAAGTAGCTTCTTTGAAGAATTTATTCAAACGACCTTGAGCAATTTTGTCTGCCATAGCCTCTGGTTTACCTTCTTGGATCGCTAAATCTCTACCAATCTCTAATTCTTTATCAATTACTGATTGCGGAATAGAATCTTTGTTCAAAGCTACTGGGTTCATAGCAGCAACTTGCATTGCTACGTTTCTTCCAGCCTCAGTTACATCATCACCAGAAGCGCTCAT
Source organism: uncultured Roseivirgaceae bacterium (assembly GCA_964507315.1). Classification (GTDB taxonomy): domain Bacteria; phylum Bacteroidota; class Bacteroidia; order Cytophagales; family Cyclobacteriaceae; genus JAKISE01. The sequence continues at coordinate 352 of CAZDQR010000486.1, read as the reverse complement.
ACCTACTAAAGTAGCTACTTGGTTTCCTGGGTGGTTGTATGCAATTACGCTTTCAGCAGTAATGGCATGAACAGCAGATAAATCTAGTTTCTCACCAATTTTACCAATTTGGTTAGTGATTTCTTCCGCAACAGTAACACCTGCCATAGCTTGACCGTTTAACTCATCAGCAGTTTTAGATTTAGTATCTAAAGCAATTTGAGTTAACTCAGTAACTAAAGCAATATAGTTATCGTTTTTAGCTACGAAATCAGTTTCACAATTTAAACGGATAACAACACCTTCGGTACCGTTACTCATTGCCATTGCTAAACCTTCTTTAGCTTCGTTGTCACCTCTCTTGGCAGCAACT
>CAZDQR010000485.1:0-1705 GCA_964507315.1 uncultured Roseivirgaceae bacterium | reverse complement strand
TTTAATATGGTGTTTACCTTAACGGTAACTAATAATGGGCCTGATGCTGCCACTAATGTTGCAGTAACAGATATGTTACAAGATGGCTATGTGTTTGTAAGCGATAATCCTTCGGTAGGTAGTTATGATGCTACTTCTGGAATTTGGAGTGTTGGCAACCTTGCCAATGGGGCAACTGAGAAGCTGGAAATTACAGTAACCGTTAAAGAAACGGGTAGTTATGTAAATACAGCAGTAATTACAGGTGACGAACTAGATACTGATCCTTCAAATAATACATCTACAGTTACACCAGTACCTGAATTTTTTAATCAGCCACCATTGGCAGAAGATGATTTTGCTGAAGTTGATTATGGTGGAGTGTTGGAAGGTTCTTCGGTTTTGGAAAACGATTCTGATCCTGATAATGATCCTATTACTATAACTACTACACCAGTAATAGATGTTGAACACGGTACCCTAGTATTAAATGATGATGGTACTTATACTTATACGCCAGAATATAATTACGATGGACCCGATGGATTTGTATATGAGATTTGCGATGGCGTTTCAGGTTGTGTAACTGCAGAGGTTTTTATAACGGTGAATCCTGTAGTAGGTGTAATTGTACCAGAAGGCTTCTCTCCAAATGGTGATGGCATCAACGATTTCTTCGTGATTCCTGGGATAGAAAAATATCCAAACGTAAGCTTAATTCTCATAAATAGATGGGGTAATAAAGTATCTGAATATACCAGTGGGTATTTAAACGATTGGGATGGAACTAACCAATTTGGAATTAATGTAGGTGGAGATCAATTACCAGAAGGAACCTACTTCTTGATTTTAGATTTAAACGATGGTAGTGAGGTTATTCGTGCCAGTGTTTACTTAAAAAGATAAGCGTATAACGCTCGAAATAATAATTTGACTTTAGCTTAAAAATAAAGCAACGATGAAAAAAATAATTTTACTAGCCTTAGTGTGGTTAACCATAGGAAAAGTGCAAGCACAGCAAAATGCACAGTTTACGCATTATTCATTTAATACGCTGGCCATAAATCCTGGTTATGCGGGTAGTAGGGATGCACTTACGTTTACAGTTTTACATAGGTCGCAATGGCTTAGTTTTCCGGGAGCACCCGTAACACAAACATTTACAGTACACTCCCCAATAGCAAACGAAAAAATAGGAGTAGGTCTATCTATCTTAAATGATAAAATTGGGCCAACCAATCAAACTTCATTATTTGCCGATTTTGCCTATAAAATTGAATTAGGTAAAGGGAAATTGGCCTTGGGCCTTAAAGGTGGCTTTAATTATGTAAAGCACGATCTAAATGATCTTACCACTACCCAGCCTAACGATCCTGCTTTTCAATCTAATGTGCAAAGCCGAATGTTGCCAAATATTGGAGCAGGAGCTTACTATTCTACTTCTAAGTATTATTTAGGATTTTCTGTGCCAGGGCTATTAGAAAATGATTTTGAGAAAAACTCTACTTCCGTAGCCTCGAGCGAAAAAAGACACTACTTCTTTATAGGTGGAGCTATTTTCAAACTGAACGAATCAGGGAGCCTAAAATTAAGACCTACCACATTTGTTAAAGTTACCGCTGGTGCACCAGTAGAAATGGATTTGACTGCCTTGTTTTATTATAAAGATAATTTTTGGGCAGGGCCAATGTTTAGAACGGGAGATGCTGTAGGTGCTTTAATTGGA
>CAZDQR010000484.1:0-1734 GCA_964507315.1 uncultured Roseivirgaceae bacterium | reverse complement strand
GGAAAGGGTGATCATACACAAATTCTCCTGCTTTGGAGTACTCGCCATAGCGCTCGGTTTCATTTCTAAATGGCCTTACCATTTGAGAGTGACAACTTACACAACCTTCTCTAATGTAGATATCTCTTCCTTCCAGTTCAAGTGGGGTGTAAGGTTTAACACTTGCAATCGTTGGAATATTCGATTTAACCATATATGTAGGTATAATTTCGAGAGCTCCACCAATTAAAATAGCTACTAAAGCTAAAATTGTAAACTGAATAGGTTTTCTTTCTAATGCCGCATGGAAAGTTCCTCCTTTAATATTTACCTTTTCAAGGGCAGGAGCTTCTGCTGCTTCGTTAGCAATAAACGATCCTTGTTTAGCAGTTTTCATCAAGTTAACTACCATTATAATTACACCAGTAAAGTATAATGAACCACCCACTGCACGAAGCATATAGAAAGGTAAAATCTTAGTTACTGTTTCTAAAAAGTTCGCATATTGTAAGAATCCATCAGGCGTATATTGTTTCCACATTAAACTCTGAACTACACCACCCCAATATAATGGCAATGCATATACTATAATACCTAATGTACCTATCCAAAAATGGAGATTAGCTAATTTAGCAGAATGCAGCTTGGTGCCCCACATACGTGGTACTAACCAATATAACATTCCAAAAATCATAAAGCCATTCCAACCTAATCCACCAATGTGCACGTGTGCAATAATCCAATCGGTAAAGTGAGTAATCGCATTAAGATTTTTTAAGGAGAGCATTGGGCCTTCAAATGTTGACATACCATAAGCGGTAATAGCAACCACAAAGAATTTTAGAACGGCATCTTCGCGAACTCTATCCCACGCCCCTCTCAAAGTCATAAGCCCGTTAAGCATACCACCCCAAGATGGTGCTATAAGCATTAATGAAAATACAGTACCAAGGGTTTGTGCCCAGTTTGGTAATGAAGTATAAAGAAGGTGATGTGGCCCTGCCCAGATGTATAAAAATATAAGTGACCAGAAATGAATAATTGAAAGCTTATAAGAGAATACAGGTCGATTAGCTGCCTTTGGTAGGTAGTAATACATAATCCCTAAAAATGGCGTTGTTAGGAAAAATGCTACCGCATTATGGCCATACCACCATTGTACTAATGCATCTTGAACACCTGCGTAAACAGAGTAACTTTTAAACATTGACACAGGCAACTCCATAGAGTTTACAATGTGTAAGACAGCTACCGTAACAAATGTTGCTATGTAAAACCAAATAGCTACATACATATGGCGCTCTCTACGCTTAATAATGGTACCGATCATATTGATACCAAATACTACCCAAATAACTGTAATAGCAATATCAATAGGCCATTCTAGTTCCGCATATTCTTTGGAGGTTGTATAACCCAAAGGCAATGTAATTGCTGCTGCAGTTATAATAGCTTGCCATCCCCAAAAATGGATCCAGCTTAAAGTATCATTAAACATTCTTGCCTTTAATAAACGTTGCAGCGAGTAATAAATCCCTGCAAACATGGCATTACCTACAAACGCAAAAATAATGGCATTTGTATGCAGTGGCCTAAGTCTACCAAACGTTAAAAAAGAAATGTTAAAATTGGCTGCAGGATAAAATATTTGCGTGGCAATGGTTAAACCAACCGTCATCCCTACAATTCCAAAAACTACGGTTGCTATGATAAAATATTTTACAATTTTATTGTCATAGCTAAACTTTTCAATAC
>CAZDQR010000483.1:0-1738 GCA_964507315.1 uncultured Roseivirgaceae bacterium | reverse complement strand
CTGCTAACTTTTCTGCGAACTCCTTTAATTCAGAAAGGAGGAGCCCATTTAATTCTTCTAATGTGTACATAAATTTGTAAAATGTGTGTTCTTGATTAAGAACATTCTAGTCAATTAAGATCTATTAATATTATTTGTGTGGTCGTTTTTAGTGTCGGAATGCAATAAACGAATTTGATTGAACGGTTACCAAGAATGGTTTTGTTCGTTATTGGTTATGCAAGTATAGGGGTTTGGTTTATTATTTTCAAAGAATAACATAGTATTTGTACAAAATCAACATTTATGATCGAATTAAGTAGCTTTTATTGATGCATATTGCCTTATTTTGCACCTTAAATATTGCATAAGATGTTACAAATTGCCCAAATAAAAGCCAATAAAGAAGCCGTAATAAGCGCTCTTCTAATAAGAAATTTTAAAGAAGCGGACAATGCGGTTAATTCGGTATTGAGTTTAGATGATAAAAGAAAGGTTATCCAACAAAAAAACGATAGTGTTTTAGCAGAAGCCAATCAGTTATCTAAGCAAATTGGGCAGCTTATGGGGCAAGGCAAAAAGGAAGAAGCAGAAGAAGTAAAAAAGAAGACGGCTAACTTTAAATTAGAAAGTAAGCAGTTGGGAGAAGAGCTAAAACAGGTTGAGGAAGAATTGCAACAACTGCTATATACTATACCCAATGTGCCTAATCCTAAAGTACCAGCTGGTAATTCTGATGCTGATAATAAAGTATTAAGTACACATGGAGATGTGCCTACATTATACGATGGCGCCAAACCTCATTGGGATTTAATAGAGCAATATGATATCATAGATTTTGAACTTGGTAATAAAATAACAGGAGCAGGATTTCCAGTATATAAAGGTAAGGGAGCCAAATTGCAGCGTGCTCTAGTTAATTTTTTCTTAGATGAAGCAACAGAAGCGGGTTATAACGAAGTGCAACCGCCAATATTAATCAACCAAGCATCAGGAATAGCTACTGGGCAATTGCCAGATAAAGAAGGCCAGATGTACCATGCTACCGAGGATGATTATTATTTAATACCCACCGCAGAAGTGCCTATTACTAATATGTATAGAGGCGAAATTCTGAGAGAGGATGAGTTGCCTAAAAAGCATGCAGGATTCACACCTTGTTTCAGGCGCGAAGCAGGTTCTTGGGGGGCACATGTACGTGGATTAAATCGCTTACACCAATTTGATAAAGTAGAAATTGTACAAATTCAACATCCAGATAAATCGTATGAAGCATTGGATGATATGAGTAATTATATACAATCGTTGCTTAAAAAACTGGAACTTCCGTACCGTGTATTATTGCTTTGTGGAGGGGATCTAGGATTTACCTCTGCTATTACATATGATATGGAGGTGTATTCTGCTGCGCAAGAAAAATGGTTGGAAGTAAGCTCTGTTAGCAATTTTGAAACATACCAAGCCAACCGGCTCAAGCTTAGATTTAAAGGGGCGGATAAAAAAATGCAATTACTTCACACCCTAAATGGAAGTGCCTTGGCGTTGCCAAGAATTGTTGCTGCCATTTTAGAAAACAACCAAACAGCTGATGGCATTAAAATACCTAAAGTATTGATCCCTTATTGTGGGTTTGATATGATTAATTGATAAGTCATTCTGAATTTATTTCAGAATCTTAGTGAAGCAGCTATTAGATTCTGATATGAATTAAGGGTGACAAAACGTAATTTGTTAGGTTTTATAAGAACACCACTTCTTC
>CAZDQR010000482.1:0-1754 GCA_964507315.1 uncultured Roseivirgaceae bacterium | reverse complement strand
GCATCCATTTTGTAGTTTTTTAAAATGTTTACATTTTCTGCTACAATTGGATTTCCCTTTCTATCCTTTTCAATCAAATTCCCTTCCAAATCAACCACCATAGATTTAATTCTTTTGCTATAAATGGATAAAGCGTCATCTCCTTTTTCTAAGGTCATTACAGCACTTAGAATAGACTGTTTGGTATCGAGTTCAATCGATTTTTTCTGGGCAGGAGCCAATACTTGTGATGTAAAAGACAGTATCCCTCCAATTACCACGGTCATAATTGCCGTGAAAACTAATACGTATGTGTTAGACCGTTGCACGTTTTAACCTCCTTTTTTTGTTAGCTGCTACCACATAATAATCAACTAGTGGTGCAAATACGTTCATAAATAAAATTGCAAGCATTATTCCTTCTGGATATGCAGGATTTAGCACTCTGATAATTATGGTAAGCACACCTATCAAAAATCCATAGATCCATTTTCCGGTTTCGGTTTGTGATGCCGTAACGGGATCGGTAGCCATAAATACTGCTCCAAAAGCTAAACCACCAATTACTAGGTGATAATGGGCAGGCATTAACATATATTGATTTGCACCTACTACACTTAATAAAAGCGCCATTGCATAAGCTCCACCAAATACACTTAGTATAACTTTCCAACTACCAACCCCCGTAAATATGAGGATGGCAGCACCAATTAATATCATTAAAACAGATGTTTCGCCAATTGCTCCTGGTACAAAGCCATAAAACAGATTAGCAAAAGAAAAGTCGTTGGTACTAGCTGCAAATGTTTGCACTACATTCTGCCCTGTTTCCAAAGTAGAGGATGCCAATGCTAACGGAGTTGCTCCTGAAAAACCATCAACAGCCATTTGATCTCCTAAATAAACCCATACTTGATCTCCAGAAATATCCGAAGGATAAGCAAAGTATAAGAATGCTCTGGCAACTAAGGCCACATTTAAAACATTCATTCCTGTTCCACCAAAAGCTTCTTTAGCCATTACAACAGCAAAAATAGAAGCAAAAGCTACTTGCCAAAGCGGAATAGTTGGAGGCATTACCATTGGAATTAATATTCCAGAAACCAAGAACCCTTCGTTAATAGGGTGCTTACGAATTACTGAAAAGGCAAATTCAGTAATGAATAAACCGAATAAATAGGTAATAATAATGATAGGTATTACTCTTTGAATACCAACCCACCATAAATCCCAAGAAGAAGTTGGCTCCAAGCCAACCGCTGCATAATATTGATAACCTACATTATACATGCCAAATAATAAGGCAGGTACTAATGCAATAATTACGGTCATCATAAACCTTTTAAGGTCAACTGCATCTCTTACTTGTACTCCCTTTAATCTCGTTGTTTCGTTAGGAACAAACATTAAAGTTTCAACCGTTTCAAATAAATGATGATACTTTTCTAGCTTATTGCCCTTTTCAAAAGGGACTTTAGCTTTATCAAGGATGTTTCTTATAAACTTCATATTCAATTCATCTTTTAACTATATTGAAGCAGGTCAAGGCCTTCTCTCAATATGGATTGTACATTATGTTTAGAAACATCGATAAACTCGCAAAGTGCAAAATCTTCTTCAATCACTTCGTACAAGCCAAGTTCTTCCATCTCATCAAAATCTTCAGCTAAAATAGCTTTTAACAGATGAGTTGGCAATATGTCCATAGGGACAACTTTTTCAAAAGTGCCAGACTGAACAAATGCACGGGGTTCTCCTTGCATATTGGTATCAAG
>CAZDQR010000481.1:0-1766 GCA_964507315.1 uncultured Roseivirgaceae bacterium | reverse complement strand
AAACCTTCAACCTAGTTTAAGGAAAAAACCAAATTCTATTGCCCAATAAAAAAGCCAGAAAGAATAAATCTTTCTGGCTCTTAATATTTAAACTTAGGTTTAAATAAAATCTAAGAATAGTTCTTAGTTCTTATCCCACCATAATTTAGTGCTTAAAGCGTCACCACCCATTGCTGATTTAGCAGCTGAGTAATTTGTTCCGTTTAATGTTTGCTCATTAATTGGGAACGTGTAACGTTTTGGCGTTAATTCAGTAGTTCTAGCAGCTTGATTCATTAAATCATCACCGTTCACACCGTTTTTACCTTTCATGTCTAAACGTCTGTAAGTTGTCCATCCAATTAAACCTCTGTTAAAAGAAGCTAACCAAGATTGCGTACCAATTTTATCTAACTCGGTACCACCAGCAGTAGCAAAATCAACACCAGCACTTGAAATGTAAGTTGCTGCATCAGCAGCAGGCACACCCCAAGAATCCATTGATGCTTGAATAGCTGCAGCATATAAAGTAGCTGCATCACCACCCCAACCACGTTGAGCAGCTTCAGCAAGGTAGAAATCCATTTCAACACCGTTCATTAATACGGTTGGTTGAATTTGCGTTTGAAAATAAGGTGCAATATGACTGTTTTTTGCAAAAGAGTTTGATGAACCATATTTACCGCCAACGTACGTTGTAGTTCCAACAAGAGGAGAGAAGTACTTGCCAATTCTTGGATCAGATAATGCGTTCATAGTATCTACAATGGTGTTTGCAGCTACATAATCAGCACGTCCTGAATTTACTAGATCTTCCCACATTGGGTTGGTGTTTGGTGGACTTGTAATGAAGGCGTATGATGCTGATTCTGTACCAGTCATAACGTTTCCATTTGCTTCATTGAATAAAGCCTGGGCTTTTGAAGCATCTACATCAGCATAAGTCATGGCCATTTTCAGTTTTAAACCATAAGCAAATTTCTTCCACATAGCTATATCACCCTCAAAAAGGTTGTCATAACCAGGGTCAAAACTTCCGTCTGCTACATTCAAGTTTGCAATAGCTGCTGTCAAACGTTTGTTTAAATCTTCGTAAACAGTTTGAGCATCATCAAATTTTGGTAAATTAGTCTCCGTAAGAGCTTCTGAATAAGGAACATTTCCAAAAATAGAAGTTAATCTTTCGTATACGTAAACATTATATACCTCTAGAATTGCTAACCTGTTTTTTCTAGCTGCTTCATTAGCTACTAATTTATCATCATTCAGGTAAGTTTCACTTAAAGTATACTTCTTTGCTTCATCTAAATCTTTTAAGATTTCACGATACATTATTCTCCACTCACTTTGAGGGATATTACGAGAGTTTAAATAATTACTCTCATCAACATACGTAGTTTGTGTTAAATACTGTGACCATAACTTTAAGTTATTCATGTTCACATTTAAGGTAACTACTTGTCTATTTAATTCCCTAGCTGCATTAGCAAATAAAGCTTGAGCTGGGGCTTCTATTGGTCTCTTTTTGTCTATGTTCATGTCATCGAAATCTTTCGTACATGAAACGGTAACTAAAGACAAAAATGCCAAGCCATATATAAATTTGTTTTTCATATTTTTTTAGTCTTAGAAGTTTAATTTTAAGTTAAAACCAAAGTTTCTGGTAGTAGGAAGAACTCCTGATTGGAAACCTTGAACATTACCTGAAGATAAACCTGCTTCTGGATCAGCATGAGGAAGATTCTTATAGATAATCCATAAGTTTGATCCTACAAAGCTTAATGAAG
>CAZDQR010000480.1:0-1767 GCA_964507315.1 uncultured Roseivirgaceae bacterium | reverse complement strand
TAGGCTGCTCCAAGTTTTTTATTTGTTAGACAAATTAAAAAAGACATTTATTACAAGGAGTCATTCTTTTTGTTGGCTACAACATTATGGGATTATCACTTCAACAACTGTGTAATGTTGTGCCTGTACATTTTACCAATGGGCACAATATTTACACTCGACTTCGTTTATTACGAGGACATAAAACACAAATAACTAAAACTAGTATGTATTGGAGTCTCTCAGAGAGAACAGAACTATAAAGGATAAAAAGCTAAAAAACCTACCCTTTCTTAGCTTTAAGCTTTTTCTTTAGATCATCAACAGAATTTCTAAAGTGGGTATCTACATCTATAGAATCGTTTACAGCTTGTACTGCATGAATTACTGTACTATGGTCGCGCCCTCCAAAATGATAACCAATTGATTTTAATGAATGATTCGTGTATTCCTTAGAAAAATACATTGCTACTTGGCGTGCAATAACAATTTCCTTTTTTCGGGTTTTAGCTTTTAAATCATCTTGCTTTAAATGATAATACTCCGCAACTGTTTTTTGGATAAAATCAATGCCCACTTCGGTTTCAATGTCGTGCACAATGTTTTTCATTGTTTGCTTAGCAAGCTCTAAGTCAATCTCTCGCTTATTTAAGGACGAATGTGCAATCAACGAAATAAGTACTCCTTCTAGCTCTCGTACATTAGTATCTACAGTGTAAGCTAGGTATTCTATCACATCATCAGGAATAATAATCCCCTCAGCCTCCATTTTATTATGGATAATGGCCATTCTGGTTTCAAAATCTGGCTGCTGTAAATCAGCTGTTAAGCCCCATTTAAACCTGCTTAATAAGCGTTCTTCCAATCCACTTAAATCTTTAGGTGGTCGGTCGCTAGTCATAATAATTTGCTTACCGGATTGGTGCAAGTGATTGAAAATATGAAAAAACATTTCTTGTGTTTTTTCCTTCTTTGCAAAAAACTGTACATCATCAATAATCAGTACATCTACTTGCAGGTAGAAGTTTTGAAAACTTTGCACTTCATTATTTTGCACAGATTTTATAAACTGATTTATAAATTTTTCTGACGAAACATAGAGCACAAACTTATCAGATAAGTTGGCTTTAATTTCATTACCAATGGCATGTACTAAATGCGTTTTTCCTAGCCCTACTCCACCATAAATAAATAAAGGATTAAAAGAAGTCGTTCCTGGTTTCTTTGCTACTGCATAACCTGCAGAGCGGCCGAGTCTATTGCAATCACCTTCTACATAGGTTTCAAAACTATAAATACTATTTAGCTGCGAATCAGAAGGCTGATCCATTAAATCTAAATCAAAAGGATTAATTGGTCTAACCACCTTATCCTTTTTATGCGTGTTCGTATTTAAATTTGGAAGGTTTACCGTGTAAGGAGACGAATTTTTAGCTCCCTGATCTACAATTACAGAGTATTCTAATTTCGCTCTTTCTCCTATAGTGGCAACCAAAGATTCTTTTAAAATATGTACATAATGCTCCTCTATCCATTCGTAAAAGAATTGGCTAGGCACCTGAATTGTTAAAGTACTCCCATCGAGTTTAATGGCATTAATAGGCTTAAACCAAGTATTAAAACTTTGGTCGCCTACCTTATTTTTAATGAGCTTAAGGCACTGCTCCCATACCGAAACACAATCAGTTCGCATTAATTATAAAATGTAAAAAGTATAAGAATATCCTTTGCGGGGCTCAAAGTTGAATAAAAATAATGGAACAAAAAAGAAGGTTTCTATCTGTATGC
>CAZDQR010000479.1:0-1775 GCA_964507315.1 uncultured Roseivirgaceae bacterium | reverse complement strand
CAAGAAACAGGAGAGAAAAATAAAGCAGAATCCCATTATCAGTCTTGTATTTCTAATGGAGCACAAAGCTCAAAATGTTATAATAATCTAGCCATATTATACATTAAAAACGATCAAATAAGTGATGCAAAAGTTATTATTAAAGCAGGCCTTAAAAAGTTTCCGAATGATCCAGATCTAACGAAAGTAAAACAGTATTTATATCAATAAACCAATGAGGATATTTTTACTAGGCCTGCTATTTTCCTTTGTTGGAGCGAATGCACAAGTAACTTTTCAAGCCCATACAGGGGCTGTTAATAGCGTATCTTTTAGCCCCGAGGGCAAAAGTTTATTAACCTGTGGAGAAGATAATTTAGCTAAGATTTGGAATCTAGAAAACACCCAAGTAAAGGTTACTTTCTCTAGTCATTCACAAGCCGTTATAACAGGCGCTTTTTCACCTGATGGTAAACTAATAGCAACTTCCTCAAACGATAAATGGATTAATGTATGGGATGCCAATACGGGTGCAATACTGCGTTCGTTTGGTAAAGAGCCTTTGGGTGGGATGTTGCCTAAGGATTTGCTCTATAGTCAAGTTGAATTTGCCAATAATAATAACCTTATTGCCAAAGGCGCCTACGTGCTAAATAAGCTATATCAAATTAATACATTTAATGCTCGTTCTGGTGAAATGCAATCTTCTATTTCATCCAAAGAGTTTTTTATTAGTATGGCCATTTTCCCCAATGGAAAAACACTACTTGCTGAAAGTTCAAATGCAGGTAGTACATCGGCTCTTTCTATTTATGATCTAATTACAGGAGAGAAAAAATCAGTATTAGCCACGGGTATCAACGACCAATATGTGGCCATTTCGCCCGATGGGGAATACATAGCTATGGCTGGTTCTAATAGAAAAATATCTTTATTTGAAGCTGCATCAGGCAAAAAATTATACGAAGAACAAATTGGTTTTGAAACCATTAGAAATGTAGCGTTTAGTTCCGATGGTAAAACTATTATTACAGGAGGTGGAAAAGAAATTACATTATTTCATACACCTACAGGCTTAAAAATTAAGAGCATTACCTGCTCCTCAAATATTAAATCCATAGATACTTACGGCAAGTTATTAGCCGTTGGTTTAGAAAATGGAAATGTGTTGGTCTATGACAATCTTTTTGAGCAAGCAAAAGAAATGAAGGAGATAACTCCAGTGTCTAATTCAGCCAAAATTGCTTTTGCTAATTTAAGTGCTGAACCAATGATTGTATTTGAGCGTGGCATACACCAAGCCCGTGTGCCTGCCGTAAAGTACACAAAAGACGGAAGCCAAATTATTACTGCTTCGTGGGATAAAACCATAAGGATTTGGGATGCAAAAGATGGAAGCCAACAACGAGTAATTAGAGTGCCTGCATGGGAAGGAATGGAAGGTCAGATTTTTTCAATGGATTTATCGGCCGATAATAAATACATTATTGCAGCTGGGGCTTCTTTAGGAATCAGAAATGAAGTAAAAACAAGCGATTACATAGGTGAATATGTATTACTCATCGATTTTTTAACAGGCAAAATCCTTGATGCACAAGGGGTTCATAAGCAAACTATTCAAAGCATAGCCTTTTCGCAAGATGGTAATTATGCAGTTTCTGGCGGTGGCGAAGTGGATAGTAGAGTAGTAGTTTTTAAAATTGATAAAGTAAAAAACAAACTAGTTAAAATGGCTGAAAGAAATATGGCCGAAACTTCTAAAAGCTATTATCCTTCTTGTGAAGAAAGAGGTTTTT
>CAZDQR010000478.1:0-1781 GCA_964507315.1 uncultured Roseivirgaceae bacterium | reverse complement strand
ACGTTCTGTATCCATGAGCAATGGAGCATATTTGATTATAGAGCACACCGAAGCTTTACATGTTATTGATGTTAACAGTGGCAATAAGAGTAACCGTGAAGTTGATCAAGAAGCTACAGCTCTGGCTGTAAACCTTGAATCTGCTGCTGAGGTTGCACGCCAACTTCGCTTACGCGATATGGGTGGTATTATTGTGGTTGATTTTATCGATTTACGAAGGGTAGAAAACCGCAGGTTGCTTCAGCAAAAAATGAAAGATGAAATGGAAGGAGATCGCTCCAAATACACCATTTTACCTCTTTCTAAATTTGGGTTAATGCAAATTACACGCCAACGTGTGCGACCAGAAGTGAATATAAAAACTGCTGAAAGTTGCCCTACTTGTAACGGTACAGGAGCTATTACTGCCTCTATTAATATTTCGGATCAGATTGAAGATGCGCTTGCCAATTTATTGGAAAACCAAAATGAGCAAGGATTATCTTTAGTTCTTCACCCTTATTTATACAGCTTTTTTACTAAAGGTCTTTTTTCTATCCGCTTTGGATGGTGGAGAAAATTTGGTAAGTGGGTAAAAATTATCGAAGATTCTTCGTTAGCAGTAACGGAGTATCAATTTTTAAATTCGATGAAGGAAGAAATTAAGCTAGATTAACAACATTCTTATCCCGTCATTCCCACGAAAGTGGGAATCTGTTAATAATTAACGGATTCCTGCCTACGCAGGAATGACGTTGTTTTTATATGCTAACCTTATTAAAGTCATCCTATTATACTTTTACAGAATTATGAAAAACTATTCCATCTTAATTCTATTGGCCTTTGGCTTGGCTTGCACACCCGATAGCAATTGTATTGATGCCCCTGCATTAGAGGAAGTAGATAAGGTTACTGTTAATGTAGAGCGATTAGAGGAGGAGTTATTCAGATTAAGTTCTATACAAGAAGTAGAGTTTTTTATTACTTCTCATCCTGTGCTTGCCACTGAGTTTTTAGGACTAGATCAATATCCATCTCCCTCTATATTAGCAAAAGAACTTTATAAACGAATTAAAAACCCGTATGTAGATACCCTATATAATGAAACCATTGCTTCTTATGGTGATTTTTCAACTTTAAAGATTGAGTTTGAAGAGGCTTTTAGTCGCATAAAACATTACTACCCTAATTTTCAAGCCCCACAAATTAAAACAATGGTTACTGGTTTTGGTAGCAGTGAAATGTATGTAGGCAAAGACCAAATAATAATTGGCTTAGAGTATTATTTGGGTGAAGGAGCCAAATACAACCCTCCTAGTATTCCACAATATATTTTGCCTCGTTACGATAAAGCGTATATTGTACCAGCAGTAATGCTGCTATATGCCGATAACTTTTTAAAAGAAGACCCGAGCGATCAAACCATGCTGGCCGACATGATATATTATGGTAAAAAATTCTACTTCGCTAAACAAATGATGCCATGCGCTCCCGACTCGTTACTAGTTTGGTATAGTAGTCAAGAACTTATTGACGTTGAAGAAAATAAAGATGTGATTTGGTTTCATTTTTTAAACAATGAACTTCTCTATAATACCAACCATTTCGAAAAACAGAAATATATGGATGAACGACCTAATGTGGCAGAAATTGGTGAGAAGTGCCCAGGCAGAGTGGGTTCTTGGGTTGGTTGGGATATTACTAAGGCTTATATGGAAAGCAACCCTTCGGTTAGTTTACAAGAATTAATGGCTAACCCTGATGCCAAAAATGTGCTGACAAAATCGAAGTATAAGGTTTTT
>CAZDQR010000477.1:0-1785 GCA_964507315.1 uncultured Roseivirgaceae bacterium | reverse complement strand
TGGCTGACAATATTGAGCATTCTAAATTAGTATGTGCCTAAATGACTATCTCTAAGTAATTTTATTGTACAGTTTACTTATAGTGGGATTAGTCTCCTATAATATGGGTTAAAAACACACGAGTAATTTTACAAATGGCGCTATTCATCCATGATACTTGTGGTTTTTAACTTAATCTAGGTTATTTTTATTGGTACATCTTAACCCCAAAAGTATGCGCCTTTTTCAATTGTTATTTTCAGTCATTTTTCTATTAGCTAATGTGCAATTATCTGCACAATCCTATTTTTTTAAGTCTTACGAACCCTTCGATGAAAAGATTCCTTCTCCTGAAGAATTTTTAGGATACCCAATTGGTAGTCAACATACACGCCACGATCGTATTGTGGCTTACTTTAATAAATTGGCTGAAGTCTCAGATAGGGCCGATATTACGGTGTATGGAAAAACTCATGAGTTCCGTGATTTGGTGATTCTTACTATCACGACTCCTGAAAATCTTTCCAATTTAGAAACACTCAAAAAACAACACTTAACCTTTGTTGATCCGCAGGCAACATCTGCAGACATCACTAATTTACCTGTATTTATCAACTTGGCTTATGGAGTGCATGGCAACGAGCCTTCAAGTTCAGAAGCAGCTATGCTTACGGCCTATACCTTAACAGCATCATCTCATAAAGACATTTTTCACTATTTAAAGGAGTCGGTTGTATTTATCGACCCAACAATTAATCCTGATGGGCGCGACCGGCACACCCAATGGGCAAATCAATACCGAGGAGATCCCTTAGTGGCCGATGGGATTGATGCAGAGCATAACGAAGCCTGGCCTCGTGGCAGAACCAATCATTATTGGTTTGATTTAAACAGAGATTGGCTTTTGGGGATAAATCCAGAGAGCCGAGGTAAACTAAATTGGGTACACGAGTGGTACCCCAATGTGGTAACGGATTTTCATGAAATGGGTACTTCGGCCACTTATTTCTTTGAGCCAATGAAACCTATCGCCTCCAAAGACCCGATTATGCCAAAGGAGAATTATACCACCTTAAACGATACGTTTGCGAAGTACTTTAGGAAGCATTTAGACGAAATAGGCTCTTTATACTATACAAAAGAATCTTTTGATGGCACGTATCCTGGGTATGGTTCATCCTACCCTGATTTGCAAGGAGGCTTGGCCTTACTGTTTGAGCAAGCAAGTTCTAGAGGCCATGTGCAACAAACCAAAACTGGAAAAGTCACATTTGAGTTTACAATTAGAAATCAATATGTATCTAGTTTAGCTACAGTTGAAGGAGCTGTTGAAAATAAGAAAATGCTGCATGAGTATCAAAAAGCATTTTTCAAATCAGCTATTTCTATTGCAAAATCGTCAAAAATTACGGGCTATGTGTTTGGCGATAATTACGATGAAACACGAACTCGTGCCTTTATAGATAAGCTCCTCCTGCATAAAATAAAAGTATATGAGTTAAGCTCTAAAACCACGAGTGGAGGCTACACCTACCAACCCGGGAAAGCCTATGTGGTGCCCACAGCACAACCTCAATATAGAATGGTGCAAACTATGTTTGAAACCTATTCTGAGTATGCGGATAGTGTATATTACGATGCTTCGGCCTGGTCGGTGGCCAATTTTTATAATATGAAATATGCCGAAGTAGCTGGTTCTTTAAAGAAAGGGACTGAGGTAACAAACGCGACCAATGTGAAGAGCATTGCAAATGTTAACAAATCTGATTATGCCTACCTTATTGATTGGGATGATTATAACGCCAC
>CAZDQR010000476.1:0-1805 GCA_964507315.1 uncultured Roseivirgaceae bacterium | reverse complement strand
TAGATATGCAATTTACAAAGATTATATTATGTAGCTAAGTGATTATCTCTAAAATATTATTACTGACGGCCTTTTACTTATTCTCTCTTTCAAGTGTTTTTGGTCAAGATAAAGTTAGCAGTAAAAAACTAGATGCAATGATTCAACAAGGCATGAAAGATTGGCAGGTGCCGGGTCTTGCTGCCATTGTAGTTAAGGATGGAGAAGTCGTTTTTAAGAAAACCTATGGGCTGAGAAATGTGGAGGCCAAACAAAAAGTAGATGACAATACCTTGTTTAATATGGCTTCTACTACCAAGGCAATTATTGCTATTTCCATTGGTATGTTAGTTGATGAAGGAAAACTTGATTGGAATGATAAGGTGAGGCAACACCTCCCTGAATTTCAATTATCAGATGCGTATATAACAGAAGATGCCCGTGTAGTTGATTTACTCACGCATAATTTGGGCATAGGCAATGCTGATTTATTATGGATTATTGATAGCGTATCAAGTAAAGAAACCATACAAAGATTTAGCCAAGCAGAAACTGCCTACCCCTTGCGTGGAGGTTTTCAATACCAAAACCTTATGTATGTTATTGCAGGGCAGCTTATTGAGGCAGTAAGTGGAAAACATTGGACAAAATTTGTTGCTGAGAGAGTTTTTAAGCCTTTGGAAATGAGTAGGTCGGTAGCCAAGTCAGCCGATATATTAAAAGCAGGAAATTACGCTGTGCCTTATTTTAATACCTTGGATGAAGGAGTTATTAAAATTGATCATACTTTTTCGGATCAAATTGGAGCAGCAGGAATGATTTGGTCAACCACCAATGACATTAACAATTATCTAACTTTTTTGATAAACGATGGAGTGTATAAAGGAGACACTTTGCTAAAACCCTCTACGTTTAATTATTTATTCAAACCTCACGCCCTTATTTCAGGTGTAGTGTACCCAACACAAACGCTGGTTAATCCACATTGGATGAGCTATGGGCTTGGTTGGTTTCAGCAGGATTATAGAGGAGAGAAACTCGATTTTCATACAGGAAGTATTGCAGGGTTGGTTGCCATTGCTGGTATCGTACACGATAAGAATTTAGGAATTTATGTGTTTGCTAACTTAGATCATGCTGAATTGCGGCACGCCATTATGTATAAAGCTATTGACTTATATGCGTTTAATGATGACAGCAGAGATTGGAACAAAGAAGTATTTGACTTGTACAGTGGCTTTAGAAGTCAAGCTATTGAAAGTCAAAAAGAGCAAGATGAAAGTAGGGTACGAAATACGAAACCAAGCCTTGCTCTAACCGAATATGTTGGAGATTACAAACATCCAATGTATGGCAGCCTTAAAGTTACATTAGAAGATGGTGCACTAGCATTAAACTTTAATGATTACTTAGTTTTTACCGCATCTCATTGGCATTATGATGTTTTTAAAAGCAGAAAAGACCCAAGATTACAATTTGATTTTTTAGCTAATTTTAAATTAGATGAAACTGGAAAGGCCGCAATGCTTGAGTGCTTTGGAGAAGTGTTTAAAAAAATAGAATAATGTATAAGTTGATGCCTTAATAAGGCTTCTGCCCAACCCAATTTCCTGGAGGGTCGTAATTACATACCCAAATATCCATTCCATCACATTCTATTTTAGCACAACCCACTCGCTCTGTAGTTTTCCAAACGACCTGTGTGTAATGGCCACAAACACCTGAACACGAATTATCATCGTAATTATATTCCTTAATTTCATTACCCCAAGCATCTATCACATCTTTGGGCCCGTAAAAACCGGTAGTGCCCATAAATAGATTTT
>CAZDQR010000475.1:0-1879 GCA_964507315.1 uncultured Roseivirgaceae bacterium | reverse complement strand
CCTTCTTTCAACAAATATTTTTCTGCTAAATAATTATTCTCTGCTGCTCCAAGTCCAGTATATGTTACGCTTTCGTCAAATTCCTCTGCATTTATGAACACGTTTAAATCAAACCCAGGCTTTAAGAAAATTTCTTTTACTTCTTTACCATCAAAGAGCATATACAACCCAGAAGCAAGTCTCAAGGTATCACTAAATTCATTCTTCTCATTTAATGAAATAGAAAGCAAACTTTTACTTAAGCCATCTTGAATTGTAATTGTCTCCGAATTTGGGTTATCAATTTTTCCAGATAAAATCAAGTAGTCTGGAGGAGGCGTTTGACAAGAAATAAAACCAACAAGAACTAGCAGAGTTAAAGAGTGTGTTATTTTCATATAAACTATATTTAATTGCACAATTATATGAAGCTATGTCGTTAATTGCAAATAAGTATTTGGGCATGTAATAACAGAGGCTGCCAAATAATTTTTAATCCTAAACAAACTAAATCTTAATCCTTTTTAAACCACTTGCCAATCTTCTTTAACACGCCCTCTTTATTCTCCTTGCCCTTTTCTTCTTTGGGGTTATTTTTATCCTTGTTTTTACGATTTGGGAAAAGCCATTTTCTAAGGATAAACTCTTCTTTAAAAGGATCGCAATCTAATTCATCTGCCCAGCTTTGAGGTATAGATTTAAAGCCAGATTTTGTGTAATAATTAAAGGCTTGATCTGTATTTAGTTGTTGGTAAAACCCTGCCCAAATAGGCAAAGCCATAGTGGCACCCTGCCCTAGGCGAGTATCTCTAAACCGAATAGCTGGGTAAATCCCTCCCACCCAAGTACCAGAAACTAAATGAGGCGTAATGGCCATAAACCAACCATCGGCATTGCCTTGAGTAGTACCTGTTTTGCCCCCCATTGGGTTGGTTAATTTATACCTGGTCCTAATTGATTTTCCTGTGCCATCATCTACCACGCCCTCTAATAATTTGGTCATTTGGGCAGCAGTTTTGGCACTTAAAGCTCTTGCTCGAGTTACTTCTTTATACTCGTATAACACATTGCCATCTTTATCTTCAATGCGTAAAATAGCATGAGGCCGAACTTGATAGCCTCCATTTACGAAGGTGCAATAAGCGGCCACCATTTCTTGAATAGAAATAATTGCTACGCCTAGTGCTAGAGAAGGCACTTTGGGCATCTTAGAATGAATGCCCATCTTTTGAGCTTGGGCAATGGTTGTAGAAATGCCAACTTCGTTTAATAAGTTAACCGCTACGGTATTCACAGATTCTTCTAAGGCCCCTTCCATCGAGTATTTGCCATTATAGCTACCATGGTCATTAGAGGTTTTCCATTCTCCTTCTTTAGTTTTAAAAGCTTGCTGTTCCGCTTTAAAATAAGTGCAAGGTGATACCTTATTTTCTAATGCTGTAGCATACACAATTGGTTTAAATGTAGAACCCACTTGACGTTTAGCAGACTCTGCTACATGGTCGTACGGATAATACCTGTAATTTATACCTCCAACCCACGCTTTAATAGCTCCATTGCTAGGTTGCATTGCTAAAAACCCTGCTTGTAATTGTGCCAAATAGTGTTTGAGCGAATCCAAAGGGCTCATTGTTTTAACCTCAGAATTAGGCCAATCAAACACAGTCATTTTGGTAGCTTTTCTTAGTTCAGCATCACTTCTTCCGTTGGCTACTTTTTTGAGCTCTTTAATTAAAAGCTTTTGGTTTTGATCCCAAAGTGCTCCGTTCCAGTGCTTATCAAAAAGTGCTTGCAACTTTTCCATATGGGCATGCATGGCTTGCTCTGCACTTTTCTGCATGTTAACATCTAAGGTGGTGTAAATTTTTATGCCACTTTTCCGAAGTGATAGATCAGTGTC
>CAZDQR010000474.1:0-1885 GCA_964507315.1 uncultured Roseivirgaceae bacterium | reverse complement strand
TTTGAAGTATATACCCTAGTTACAATAATATCAACAACTCTGACCCCTTCGATTGGTAAATTCTTAGAATCTTTATCACCTTCAAACTTGCTATAAGCCATTGTTATTTTAGTACGGTCAAAGATGCAATCTCCTTTGCCTTTAATTTGATTTTTATCAGTGTATGTAATTTCTACAGATGCACCGCTTAAATCATCGAATTTCTTGATGTTAGTAATTTTAATATTTATAGCATTAACCTTATTTACAAATAATTCCCTACATTCTTTACCATAATCTGATTCACTCTTAACAATAGGTTTATGATCATTGTTCCACGAAAATGGGATCCCATCAGTTGAGAACCCCATCATTCTTATTCCCTTAGTCTCAATAAAGACTCTAGCTACTGTTCCATTAGGCCAAGAAACAGCATAAGGTTTATATCTAGCAAAAGCTCCAAATAGTGGCTTTGTCAGTTTTGATACTGTACAGAGCGACCCATAAAGACTGTCCATCTCAGGCTTTGTTAAATCACCATTACGTTTAATCATGTATCTAGTAGTTTTACAGGTTGATGCTGCATCCCACTTAGCACTCAATGAGACGCCTTCGTAAGTGCCTCCTACTTCATTTAAACCGTTATCTTCGGTATTACAGCCAGTTAAAATAATTAAAAAGACTATTGAAAAGTATTTCATTTGTTCATCCTTATTTACTTACAAGAATTGCAGATCACCTTAAGGGGATTATAGAAGGTAGTAATATTATTAGTTTCATATTCTTTCTGTTTACCAGTCACTAGACTTACTTTCAGAATGAATTGAATTATCAAGATTATCAGCTAAACCCAGTAAATGAGTCTTAATCGCTTCATAATCTCCCTGACTAGCGACTGCGCCTCTATACGCCTTAGTTAAAACACCATTTGAATATGATGCAGGCCAAGAGAGTTCTAAATTAGTAAATGTAACTTTATATCTATCGTCCTTAAAGTCTACTCTCATGGAATAGTGCAAGCTCCATTTGTAACTACCAAAACACATTTCGGTACAAGGATATTTAGATGTACCATTTCCAATAATGGTTCCTTTTTCTTTGTCAGCAAACTCTATAACTGCCTTTGCAGAATTAAAGGTTTCTGCTATCCATATTTTTGTAGCATCGAATAGCTCGTCTTTACTCCCTTTGGCTTCTTTAACTATGGATATTGTTTTTTGTTCTTCTGTAAGTTGTTGAGTGGCACAAGCAGAGAGAAATATAAGAGTAATGGATATTGTTATCGATAATAATTTGGTATTAAACATTGATTAGCTTCCTTGATTAATATGAATGTTGACTTGTTTTATACGGGCACAAACCACGTATGAGATGATTATATATCATTAGCCCTCTTGTGGGCTAGACATTAGATTACAGTCATTTCTAATGAAAAGATTTGATCTAAATAAGAGGCTTGCTAACTTCGTGAGAGTAAAACGAGGCGATTTGTCCTTTGTACAATTTGAAAAGAAGTTTGGTATATCTTCAAGCAGTGTTTCGAGGATCGAATCAGAAGAACAAAATGTAACTTTAAAGACTCTTGAAGACTTATGTATTGCATTCAAATGTGATGTTGAAGAACTGTTTCCTGAATAACTAATCTAAGCTTGTGCTCTTATTTGAAATCGAAGGGGTCAGAGTTATTGATTTTTTCTATTAGCCTGATATTCCTTTAACTTCTATCTTTCACCTCGCTTTACCAATCGAGACATGGTCTTTTCTATTTAATTCCGACTGTTAGAAGTATAACCCCTGCTCACAACAATATCAATAACTCTGACCCCTTCGTTCTATGACCCCTTCGTTCTACTTACGGCCTACAGGCTTGCGCCTATTGTGCTTAACATTTGGAGTTACCTCCGCC
>CAZDQR010000473.1:0-1896 GCA_964507315.1 uncultured Roseivirgaceae bacterium | reverse complement strand
TAGCAGTAACTACGTATGGAATTCGATTTTCTGCCGCACTTCAAAAGGATAATTTCTATGGATGCCAATTCCACCCCGAAAAAAGCGGATATGTGGGAGAACAAATTTTGAGAAATTTCCTAATGATTAACTGATCACTCATTTTTTATAATCAATATGTAATGAAAATAATACCAGCAATAGATATCATCCAAGGGAAATGCGTACGCCTTACCAAAGGTGATTATAGTACAAAAAAAGTGTATAACGAGAACCCGTTAGAAGTAGCCAAGGCGTTTGAAGCGCAAGGAATAAAACACCTACATTTAGTGGATTTGGATGGCGCAAAAAGTAATTCCATTGTCAATGGAAGCGTGCTAGAAAGTATTGCTAAAAACACCAATTTAAGTATTGATTTTGGTGGAGGAATAAAAACAATAGAGCAGGTCAAGCTTGCTTTTAGCCTTGGAGCTAACCAAATAACGGTAGGCAGCGTTGCGGTTAAAAATCCAGCGTTGGTATATGACTGGATAGAGGAGTTTGGTGCCTCTAACATCATTCTTGGAGCGGATGTAAACAATCGAAAAATTGCAGTAAATGGCTGGCAAGAATTAACTGAATTAGAGCTTAATAACTATATTGAGGGATATCTTTCCAAAGGTATTAAATCGGTTATTTGTACGGATATTAGTAAAGATGGCATGCTAAAAGGTAGCTCGGTTGGTTTGTATAAAGAGTTGCTCACGGAGTTTCCTGGTTTGCAACTAATTGCAAGTGGAGGCGTTTCTTCGATCCAAGAACTAGATCAATTAAAAAGGATAGGATTAAATGGCGTTATCATTGGCAAAGCCATTTATGAGAATAAAATAACCTTAAAACAATTGGCTAAATATGTTAACTAAACGAATAATACCTTGCCTTGATATTAAAGATGGGCGCACGGTAAAAGGAATCAATTTTAAAAACTTGGTGGATGCTGGAGATCCCGTAGAATTGGCCTCGCTCTACTCTGCCCAAGGAGCCGATGAATTGGTTTTTTTAGATATTTCTGCAACAGGCGAAAAGCGAAAAACGTTAGCTAAATTGGTGTACAGAATAGGGCAAAAGATAAACATTCCTTTTACGGTGGGTGGAGGTATTACCTCCATTGAAGAGGCTCGAATCTTATTGCTGGCTGGTGCAGATAAAATAAGTATCAACTCTGCTGCCGTTCGCAACCCAACCTTGATTACCGATTTAGCTAATGCATTTGGTAGCCAATGTGTGGTGGTAGCTATTGATGCTAAGCAAATAAAAGGCGAATGGGTAGTGCATTTGCTAGGAGGTAAAGAAGCTACTTCTTTAAACTTATTTGATTGGGCAAGAGAAGTGGAAGATCTGGGCGCGGGAGAAATACTCTTTACTTCTATGAATAATGATGGCACAAAGCAAGGGTTTGCGATTGAGGCATTAAAACAACTTTCTAGCCTAGTAAATGTGCCAATCATAGCATCTGGTGGAGCGGGCACAATCCAACATTTTGAGGATGCTTTCAAAAAAGGGAAAGCTGATGCTGCTTTGGCGGCTAGCGTATTTCACTTTAATCAAATTGCCATCCCAAGCTTAAAAAATGAACTTATAACCAAAGGTGTAGCTATTAGACTTTAAAATTATGAACATAGATTATGATAAAACCACAGGCCTAGTGCCTGCCATTGTTCAAGATACATTTACACAAAAAGTATTGATGCTTGGCTATATGAATGAGGAAGCGTTTCAACAAACAAGGGCGTCTAGTAAAGTAACGTTTTATAGTCGATCTAGGAAGCAATTATGGGTCAAGGGTGAAACTAGTGGTAATTATTTGTTGGTAAAGGAGATCAAGAATGATTGTGATAGCGATGCTCTTTTAATACAAGTTGAGCCTCTCGTTCAGCA
>CAZDQR010000472.1:0-1896 GCA_964507315.1 uncultured Roseivirgaceae bacterium | reverse complement strand
GAACCTTATACATAAACCGAGCTTTGGGCTGTATTTTGCAAGCTAGGTTTAATGTGCGCCCTGAAATAACCATTTTTAAGTTAGCTCAAGCTTAATTTCGCAATTGGCTTAGATATCGCTATTTTTAATGAGCAGGTTTATGCTTAATATCTAGACTCTGCTGAAAAAGTCCTAGGTAAATTATATACAAACGGGCAAAGCGAAGATGTATATTAATACTTCGAGCTGAAGCCTGTGAAGTAGATGACTTTAGGGCTAACTCATTTTTAAAGAAAATGTAATTTTCTTTAAAAATCTAATGCTAGGTTTTTACACATCCTTTTCATTATAGTCAAGAACAGACTTAACTTTCAATTATTAGACAATTGAGTGTTTTTCAGTAGACCCTAACTAGCTTTGCAGCTATGTTAAAAAACGCATCAGAATCAATTCCTAAATGCTACCACTGTGGGGAGTTGTGTGAAGATGAGTTAATTGAATTTGATGACAAACCATTCTGCTGCAACGGGTGTAAAATGGTGTACGAAATATTGGATGAAAATGACTTATGCAATTATTACGACCTGCAAAATGCGCCAGGCATAAATCTCAAAAGCAGAAATTACGAAGAGAAATTCGCTTATTTAGAAAATGCCGAAATTGAAAAAAAACTCCTAAACTTCTCCTCTGATAACCTAAATAAAATCGTTTTTACCATACCGAGTATCCATTGCAGTTCTTGCATTTGGTTATTAGAGCATCTGGATCGACTGCGCGAAGGCATACTAAACTCTAGGGTGAATTTTGTTAGAAAGGAAGTTGCGCTTGATTATGATCCATCTCAGATATCACTTAAAAGCATAGTTGAATTATTGGCTACCGTGGGGTACGAGCCAGAGATCAACTTGCAAAATGCCTCAAAGAGTAAGTCGAAAAAGGAAAATAGAACCCTTTACTTGCAAATAGGTGTGGCTGGCTTTGCTTTTGGCAACATTATGATGCTGAGCTTTCCAGAGTATTTTGGCTTTGAAGGACTAGACGAAACAGTTAGTGCCTTTATGACCTATCTCAATATCCTATTATCGCTCCCTGTCGTTTTTTACTCAGCTAATGGGTATTTTATTTCTGCTTATAAAGGCCTACAGCAGAAGTATATAAATATAGATGTTCCAATAACCATTGGCATTATTGCCTTGTTTTTACGAAGCCTTTATGAGATTCTTAGCCAATCGGGGCCGGGTTATTTAGATTCGTTAGCAGGGCTCGTGTTCTTTCTCTTAATTGGCAAATGGTTTCAGAGTCGTACTTATGAGAGCCTGTCTTTTGAGCGTGATTATAAATCGTATTTCCCACTGGCAGTGGCAAGAGTATCAGAAAGTGGAAGCGATATGGTGCAAATTACGGAGCTTAAAGAGGGCGATGTTATTGAAGTTCGTAATCAAGAAATTATTCCAGGAGACGCTGAGCTAATAAGTAACTCTGCTTCCATCGATTATAGTTTTGTAACTGGCGAAGCGGATGCCATTCAAAAAGAGCAAGGCGATTACATTTATGCAGGAGGGAGGCAAGTGGGAAGCACCATTCGTCTTCAAATAAAGAAAGCCGTTTCGCAAAGTTACCTTACGCAATTATGGAATAATGAAGCTTTTGGAGAAGAGAATATCTACGATTCTTTGATTGATAAAATCAGCAAGTATTTTACAATTGCAGTGCTTTTTATTGCGCTCTCATCTGCTGGTTATTGGTACTTTGCTGATCCTACGCATATCCTAAATGCTTTTACTGCCGTGCTTATTGTGGCTTGCCCTTGCGCGCTATCATTGGCAACGCCATTTACTCTGGGCAGCGCAATGACCATTTTAGGGAGGCATAAGCTCTATCTCAAGCATATGAATGTGCTCGAAAAGCTCTGGGATA
>CAZDQR010000471.1:0-1920 GCA_964507315.1 uncultured Roseivirgaceae bacterium | reverse complement strand
ATTCTCAACTAACAGATAAGAGTGATAGCAAAATACTAATTATTGATTCAATAGGAAAACTATCAAGGCTATATCGGCTCGCTGATTTTGCCTATATTGGAGGAGGATTCAGTGATGGCATCCATAATATACTAGAGCCTGCAGTCTATAATATTCCTATCTTTTTTGGCAACCAACAGTATAAAAAATATAAAGAAGCAAATGATTTAGTTACTTTGGGAGCTGCTTTTCCAATAGCCAATGCAAATCAACTTAAAGAAGCTTTAAATAAATTGCAGGATACAGAGAAACTTTTGACCACCAAAAAGAAAATAGAGGCTTATGTTAAATCAAATCAAGGAGCGGCTCATAAGGTTGTAAACGTAATTAATCATCAAGTAGCAATATGAAAGGTATCGTTTATAAATCCACAGGTTCTTGGTATAATGTAAAATTAGAAGATGGCGACTTTATTGATTGCCGCATAAGAGGAAAAATGAAGCTTGCCAAGTTAAAAGTTACAAACCCTATTGCAGTTGGAGATGTAGTAAACCTAGAATTAGACCTGAATAATGAAGGCACGGGTATTATTACCACTATTGCTCCACGTACAAATTATGTAATGCGTAAATCTGTACATAAAGCAAAACAAGGCAGTTTAATTGCTGCCAATATTGACCACGCCATTATAATTGTAACCCTCCATCATCCTAAAACCTCTTTGGGTTTTATTGATCGGTTTCTGGTAACTACAGATTCTTTTCGGATACCTTCTACCATCGTTTTTAATAAAGCCGATTTACTTACCGATCAAGAATTGGGGGTAATAAAGTATATATCTTCGATTTACGAACCACTGGGCGTTAATACATTGCTAATTTCTGCACTTCAAAATAAAGGCCTAGACGAATTAATTGAACTGATCCAAAACCAAACCACCTTAATTTCTGGTCACTCTGGCACGGGTAAATCCACCATAACCAATTTGCTAATTCCTGATTTAGATCAAAAAATTGGAGAAGTATCAGAATCTGTAAAAAAGGGTATACATACTACTACGTTTGCACAAATGTTTGAAATGAACGGTACCACAAAAATCATTGACACCCCTGGCATAAAAGAATTAGGGCTTATTGGCATTGGGGACGAAGAGCTCTCAGATTATTTCCCGGAAATGAGGGCTTTATTAGGAGAGTGTAAGTATAATAACTGCATGCACACTCATGAACCAAATTGTGCTGTTATAGCAGCGGTTGATAACGAAGAAATAGCTGAAAGCAGGTATTTAAGTTATTTAAGTATGCTTGAAAATGAGGATAGACGCTGGTAATCTTTTTACTCAGGCGTCTTTCAACATTATCAAACACATTTTAAAAGGCTCAACTGCATAAAGAGCATGTGCAATATTAGCAGGCATAATAATTAATTCGCCTTCCCCAACCATGTTTTTTTTACCATCAATCGATACTTCTGCTTTACCTTCTATTATTTGAACAATTGCCTCAAACGGTGTAGTATGCTCACTTAATCCCTCTCCTTTATCGAATGCAAAAAAGGTAATATTTCCTCCTTTGTTTTTAATAAATTGCTTGGAGACAACGCCTCCTTCGGCAATGGTAACAACCTTTTTTAAGTTATATACTTCTGCAGGTTTAAATAATTTATTTTTCATCGTACATTCATTTTTGATTTTTGGGATGCCCACTAGACACTTAGAAAGTGTTCATCGGTGGTTTTACTGGCTTCATTTTTTTCGTTATACTTAATACCTCCGATCAGCAGTTTTCTAAACTTTTCAATAAACCTTGCCGTTTGAGCCCCATCAAGAATATCGTGATCCATTGAAATGGTTATACAAGCCATCTCGCATTTGGCTATTTCACCATTAATAATTCCTGGAACCTCTCTTATTCCACCTACCATAGCACTTAACACTTGAGG
>CAZDQR010000470.1:0-1951 GCA_964507315.1 uncultured Roseivirgaceae bacterium | reverse complement strand
AAATGGGAGTTTCAAGATATGAATGCAGATGCCTTTGCGATGTTTAGTTTGGATGAAAATGGTAAAGCCGTAAGCATTAAAATGAAAGGCATATCACCCAACATAGATTTTAGCTTTGATTTTCAAGACTTAGACTTACAACGAGTGGAGGAATAAACTTGCACTTGTTGCCGGACCTGTTCCGGCACCCACTATTAACTTTTAACCCAATAACCAATTAGACAATTAACCCATCCCTATGAAAAAATCATTTGTTTCCATTCTCGCTCTTCTTGCATTCTATCATTCTTTTGCCCAACCTGTAGAAACAGGAGATTTTAAAGACTCAGACTTAGTAGAGCTTATAAAGCTTGATCCGAATTTTGTTTTGGATATACGCTACGCTACTACCAATAACTTTGTGGGCAAAGTGGTGTACCCGGAGGCTAGAGCCTTTTTACAGCGCCCAGCAGCAGAAGCATTAGTGGAGGTAAGTAAGGAGATGGAGGAACTTGGTTACAAACTGTTAATTTTTGATGGCTACCGACCTTGGAGCATCACTAAAGTGTTTTGGGATGTAACACCTGCCGACAAAAAAATATTCGTTGCCGACCCCAAAGAGGGTTCTCGTCATAATAGAGGCTGCGCCATCGATTTAAGCTTATACGATATTGCCACAGGCAAAGAAGTGCAAATGACAGGTGAGTATGATGAAATGACCAAACGCTCTTACCCTGATTATAAAGGAGGCACTGAAGCCCAACGTGAAGCCAGAGATTTACTACGAAGTAAAATGGAAGCCCACGGTTTCACAGTTTATAAGTTTGAGTGGTGGCACTTCGATTTTAACGATTGGAAGAGTTACCGAATTGGAAATTTTCAGTTTAGTGAAATAAACTAAAATTAATGGATAGTCGATTTTTATTTTGACCTTTCCATTTTATCTAAATCAATAACATCCCTAGAAATGGAAACAATTATATCTGTAGAATTAACGTTTAATTGCTCTTTAGAACGAGCTTTTAAAACGCCTATTTTAGGAGATGCAACAAAATTTCTTGTAGGTTATGGAATTATTCCTGCCATTGAGAAATTTACAGAAGATACAACTTGGGGAAAACCTGGAGGGCACAGAGTTCCTTACTCTGTAAGCAGCTTTTTTTAAAAGGAGGAAAAGTTGGATTAGATCGAATTTATAATCGCAAAGAAAATGAATATTGGAAATGGGGTGTAGCTGAGTTTTACCAATGGAGCATGGGGTTTACAGAATTTCAAGGAGAACTGTTTTTTATTGAAACTGCCAAGGAGGTTATTAAGGTACGTTGGGTTTATACACTAAAGTCTAAAAGCAGAATTGCCTACCCACTACATTGGTTATTTGGCAATATTTTTTGGAAAGGGCAGATGAAAGTAGGAATTAAGAACATGAAAAAGTATGCAGAATCTACTTTAGGGTTTCTGTATGAATAAAGACTACATTAATGCAATAGCCCTAGAACAGGCTTAATCGAAGCCATTAGTTTTTTAGTAAGGGATAGCTTAGCGACCACGCGTATGCCACCATATAAAACAAAAATTAAGCTTGCAATGGCTTTCAGATCTTTGCCTTCTGGAATTTCTCCAGAGGGTTCTCCCTTTTTTAGCTGGCCATAAAAAAGGGCTTCAAAAGTTTCCTTGTTTTTTGTTAAAATGCTAACTAATTCGGGATCTCCTGAAACAAGTTCGGTAGTGGTGTTTACCACAAAACACTACTTACTATCTTTATCTGTTTGCGATTCTTGAATGGCCAAAGCAAACAGATTTTTAAACCGCTCAATAGCGCTTGTTTGGGTCTCGAAAAACAGCTATTTCCTCGATAAGAAATTAGAACACAGATTAACTCTTGTCCTTGAATACTAAAAATTCCTATATTTATACAAATACAAATGAGTACAAACATTAAAATACAGCAAGTGCTGTTGTAGGCTTCCCC
>CAZDQR010000469.1:0-2017 GCA_964507315.1 uncultured Roseivirgaceae bacterium | reverse complement strand
CACCCTAAGCCTCTCACAGAACCGTACGTGATAGTCTCCCATCATACGGCTCTTCCTACTCAAGTCATCAAGTTGGATAAAACCCTACTTCCCAATGATAGAAAAGTTTTGGATTTTTCTTGTAATACTTTTCAAGTAAGTTAAAGCCTTTAGTTTTACTGAGTTTTAGACTTTTAAATTTATTTAATGCCCATTTCATCAGTCGTTCTCGTAATCTTCGAAAAATTGTTCCAAGATTTGAACGTCTGAATTTACCGTAGTAGTTTATCCATCCTCGTATTTTCGGGTTTAACTCTTCTGCAATTCCTTCTATCGTAGCACCACTCCATTTATGTATTCGTAGAGCATTAATCTCTGCTACTATTTTCTTTCCCGAACTTCTACTTATTGCTGGACCAAATCCTAAAAATGTTTTCCCATCTCGTTTTGAACGTGTTGAGCGTGGCTGAAAGCTAAATCCAAGGAAATCAAACTTATGGTAAGCTGACTTTCCTTTTCTTCGATAATCTTTGCAGTAAACAATTTTCGTCTTTAAGGGATGCAATTCTAGTTTACATACTTCCATCCGTTGTTGGAGGGTTGCTAAAACTTGTTTTGCTTCTTGTTCTGTGTTGCAATGTATAATTGCATCATCTGCGTAACGTACAAATGGTAAGTTTGGATAGGTATTCCCCATCCACTTATCAAATGTGTAATGTAAAAATAGATTTGCTAACAATGGACTTATCACTCCGCCTTGCGGTGTGCCTTTCCCTTGCTTGCGCTCCAATTTTCCATTTACTTTACTGATGGGGGCTTCTAACCACCTTACAATGTACATCTTTACCCAACTCTCTTCCACATGTAAATCTATGGCTTTCAGTAATAAGTTATGGTCTATGTTATCAAAGAATCCCTTGATATCTAAGTCGATTACCCAAGCATGTTTCCGACAATGGTCGCTCACTTGCTGTACTGCTCCATGTGCTGATTTTAATGGTCGATAACCATACGAATGTGGACTGAACACCTCTTCGAACCTTGGCTCTAAGTAATATTTGATTACTGTTTGGGCTATTCGGTCTGTTATCGTTGGTATCCCTAATAAACGTTTCCCACCATCTTTCTTAGGTATCGCTACCTCTTTTACCGATGATGGAAAGTAACTCCCAGAGGCTAAACGATTCCAAATTTTGTACAAATTCTTTACTCGATTTTCTTCGAATTTATCAAAGTCCATTCCGTCTATTCCTGCACTGCCTTTCTTTCGTTTTACTTTCTTGTAAGCTTCCCATACCATTGTCTTGGTAATGGGTATTGACTTTTCTTTCTTCATGTAATCATCCCGTTTTAATGGTTGTTATATGATAAGTTTAAGTAGGCTAAGTCCTTCGCTCCACTCTCATTACAAAAGCTTCTTCACTACTACAACTTAGTCCGTCTCAGTAAGTAACTTTGGTATTTTGCCTTATTGGTAGTTCCAACTTGTACGTTTCCCTTTAACTATTAGCGAATCCTTTAATGGTAGCCTTGTAATAGTTTAGCATTTACTTACTGGTTCCCGTGTTCCGTAAATAAGCCTAAATAAAAGTCATGCCTCCTTAACTACGGTTGCCTCACAAATCAGTAAACAGGTTACTTTTGTGATTATCCTAATTCTTTACCAACCAATTAGTTTTGACAACAAGTTTCGCATTCTCGTAGCTTCCTCAGTAGGTTCACTTGCGTTCATCTCTTTTATTCTTACCTGAATGTTCTTTGACACCCTTTTCCTTATCCGCTCAACACCATAGCTCTTTACTACAGCACCGTAAGGTGGTTTGCAAACACTTCCTGTAAAGCGTATGCGGTGGGTCAACTTTAACCTCTTAAAGCTCCACCATCTTATTTACAGCATTGCAATGATTTTCTAAAGAACATTATTTATTCTTTGTGCCGTTCATTGCATTCACGGCACACTGGCAAGGTGCGGGGGGTAGTTTTTTGTAGCTTCTTTTCTGTTAATCCGATTACATCCATTGTGCCTGCATTGCAATTA
>CAZDQR010000468.1:0-2027 GCA_964507315.1 uncultured Roseivirgaceae bacterium | reverse complement strand
AAACGCCTAAAATATCGTAATAAGTACCGCTCACTTAATTTATTTTATACTTTTTACCGGGCATTGACGTAACGATATTTTTAAATTCTAAGTTGAGTAAAATAGAAGCCAGCTTGCCTATTTGAATCTGCGATTTCCAACTTAATGCATCAATATGTAACTCAGAAGTTCCTATCAACTCGAGAACTTTCCATTCCTCTACATTAAAATCTTCTTGAATTAAAGTTGTGGATTTTTTAGCAGTTGTTTCATTGCGTGTTTCCCAACCAAGGTAAAAAGCAATGTCTTTTCCTGAACTTACTAATTGGGCAATGTTGTTTTTAATGATGTTATTACAACCTGTGGCATTTTCGTTTTTAAGATTACCAGGTATGGCGAATACCTCTCGGTCATAATCTCTTGCCAAATACGCTGTAATTAAAGCTCCTCCTTTTTTGCCAGCTTCTACTACTAAAGTAGC
Source organism: uncultured Roseivirgaceae bacterium (assembly GCA_964507315.1). Lineage (GTDB taxonomy): Bacteria > Bacteroidota > Bacteroidia > Cytophagales > Cyclobacteriaceae > JAKISE01. The sequence goes on along the minus strand of CAZDQR010000468.1, from coordinate 1,567 downwards.
TTCGGAAAGACCTGCTATTATTCTATTACGTTCTGGGAATTTGGATGGAGACATTTTTGTAAATGGTGGATATTCGGTAATTAACCCTCCATTTACAGCCATTTGGTTAGCTATCTTGGTGTGTATTTCAGGGTATATTTTTTCTATACCCGTAGCCATTATACCATAAGTAATTAAGTTATTGGTTAAGGCTTCTTTGTGAGCTTCAATATCGATTCCATAAGCCAGCCCTGAAATTATAATTGGATTATAGGGTGCCAACTCAGCTAAGATATTGGCCACGTTTTGCTTACCTTCTTTCGAAGCATTCCTAGTGCCTACAATGGAGATGTATCTTCTTTTAGCAGGAGGGATGTTTCCTTTTATATAAATAATCGAAGGGCCATCTGCCAATTGCTTTAAATATGCAGGGTACTGTTTATCAGTATAAAATAAAATGTTGATATTATGTTTTTGGCAATAAACTAAGGCTTTTTCTGCTTGCAGAAATGCTTGTTTATTATCTAGTATACTTTTAGATGCAAAACTGCCAATGCCTGGAATTTTTTCGAGTTTTCCTTTAGTTGTGTTAAAAACTGCTTCAGCACTGCCACAGTAACTAATTAATGATTTTAAAGATATATCTCCAATACGCGGCAAAAAAGTTAGGGCAAGCTGTGTAAGCTTTGGGCCGCTCATACTAGATATTGCCTTTCAACTCTAACAAAAATTGTTTTACATTTTTAAGAGATTCGATTGCATCTAGTTTACTTTGCAATTCTTCAGGATTTTTCTTGAGCATTTCCTTTGCTCCGTTTAAGGTAAATCCTCGGTCTTTAACTAAGTGATAAATAAGTTTTATTTTCTCAATATCACTCTTTGTATACTGTCTATTGCCTTTTTTATTCTTTTTAGGATGCAAAATGGAGAACTCACTTTCCCAAAACCTGATTAAGGATGTAGCCACATTAAAGCGCTCTGCTACCTCCCCAATGGTAAAGTAAATTTTCTCTATTTCTTTTTCTACGTAAGGCATTTTGCTAATTATTTGTGAAGATAAAAAATATTCCCTGATTCATCAACAGAAACTTCGCTTTCAGGTAAATCTTCTTCACTTAATTTTTTAATTAGGGTAATAACTTTATTTTTTTGGTCAGGAATAGGAGTACCTCTACCAATTTGTTTGGCTGCAATGAGTCGCCCGTTTATAAACTCTCCTTTAGCGTTAACATTTATCCTAACAATAGGGGCTAAGGCATTATTGCCACTTAAGTTAAAGCGGCCGTACGTACAAAAATTACCTAAGCTATAGGCAATAAAACGTTTATTATACACTTCTATTGCTCTTGGAACGTGAGGGCCGTGTCCTAATATTACATCTGCACCGGCATCGATCATAGCATGTGCAAACTGGTAGACGTTACCTCTATTTTCTCCAACAAAATATTCTCTCTTCTTTGGTACATGGGTGTATTTACCCCCTTCGGCCCCACCATGAAAAGAAACAATTACAATATCAACCAAAGAGTCTAATTGTTGAATGGTGCGCTTGGCAGAATCTAAATTATTAATACTTGGGGTGCCTACG
>CAZDQR010000467.1:0-2031 GCA_964507315.1 uncultured Roseivirgaceae bacterium | reverse complement strand
TCCATTTGATACGTGCGCCTATTGCCAAAAGAAGGAGCAGAATCAGCAGCATCTCTAAATGGCCCGTAAAATGCCGAGGCGTATTTAACCGAATATGCCATTATTGGTGTGCTTTCAAATCCATTCCCATCCAAAGCCGATCTTACAGCAGCTATGGTACCATCCATCATGCCCGAAGGAGCAATCATATCGGTTCCTGCTTTTGCATGTGATATCACTTGTTTTTGGATGTTGGCTAAGGTGCTATCGTTATCAACATCATTATCGATGATGATTCCACAATGCCCGTGATCGGTATATTCGCAAAAACATACATCAGTGATAACTGTAAGGCTTGGGTAATTCTTTTTTATAAACCGAATGGCCTTTTGCATAATCCCTTTGTCATTCCAGGTTTCCGTGCCTTCCGCATCTTTGTAAGTTGGGATACCAAAAAGCAATACTGACTGAATATTTAGCTCAACAACTTCATCCAATTCCTTCGAGATTCTATCAAGTGAAAAGCGTTTAATACCAGGCATGGAAATAATTTCTGTTTCTATATTCTCGCCTTCTTCTATAAATAATGGATAGATAAAATCATTTACATGCAATTGTGTTTCACGTATTAGATTTCGTAATGAGTGTGTTTTACGAAGTCGTCTTGTTCTATTCATCTGCAATGCTTTTTAAAATTTCTTTCATTAATTTTTTTGCTCCATTACCCAAAGCTTGAGTTCCATATTGCTTGCCTAGGTTCAAGTATTCATGCACATTCCCTACTTCATTGATCAAACCTGAAGTTCTTCCATTAAGTGAATAAATTCCTCCTTCAAAATGCACCAATCCTCCTTTTATACTTGCCTTTGCACCAATTGGAGCTGTGCATCCCCCTTCTAAAGTTTTCATAAAATCACGCTCGACTTGTACACAAATTTCAGTTTCTTTATGATTTAAGGAATCACAAATAACTCCAATCTCTTTATCAGATGTTAAAGCTGTTACCATAATAGCCCCTTGCGCTGGAGCAGGTAACATCCAATCTAATACGATATGATAACTGGGCAATAAACTTATTCTACTTAAGCCGGCCAATGCAAAAATGGCTCCTTGCCAATTATTGGAATTAAGCTTAGAAAGTCGTGTGTTTACATTGCCTCTAAGTGGAGCGATTTTATTGTTCTTATAACGTGCTAACCATTGTGCTTTTCGCCTAAGACTTCCGGTAGCAATAATTGCTTCGCTATTGGTATTTTCTAAAAACGTAGTGGTGCCTTTGTGCACCAAAACATCCTGAGAATCTCCGCGCTCAAGTACAGCCACTTGACAAATGTTTTTATCTAAATCAGTTGGCACATCTTTAAGTGAATGAACGGCAATATCTATATTACCATCTAACATTGCATCATCTAAATTTTTGGTAAAAAGGCCAACAGTACCCAACCTGTGCAAAGGTTTAGAAAGATCGTGATCTCCATGCCCATCTACTTTTACTATCTCAGTTTGATTCCCCAGTTCTTCTAAAAGTTGTTTTACCTTTTTTGCTTGCCAAAGAGCCAATTGGCTACTTCTGGTTCCAATCCTTATTGTCCTTGATGTTTTACTCATTAAGCTTCTTCCTTCTGTTTATTATCAGGATTAATTTCAAACACTTTATACATTAAATCAATGCTTGCGTTAGCATCTCCCGTATTGGAGCGAATATGTTTAGCGAACTGAGTAGTTATTTTATGCACAATTCTTGAGGTTATTTTTTCCACCTGCTCTTGCGAAAACCCATTTCCATTTACCTTTTGTAGCCCAATTTCTTGTAATCGCAAATCGTTTAATGTGGATTTTAAGGAGTTTATTGCAGGAGTAAATTTTCTAATATTAAGCCAAGTAAGGAATTCTGATTTATGCTTATCTATAATTTCTTTGGCAAGTGGCACTTGCTCTTTTCTATTCTGAATTGTTTTATTAGTAATTTCAGAAAGAACGTCAATGCCAATAAGTGTAACATTCTCAAGCTCCATTACACTTTTATCTACATTGCTAGGCATAGACAAATCA
>CAZDQR010000466.1:0-2040 GCA_964507315.1 uncultured Roseivirgaceae bacterium | reverse complement strand
ATTTTTTCTCCTTTTCGATAAGGCGACATAAAATGCTCACGGATTCCTAAGCTTCCATCAGGGTCAATTCGCCAAGAAAGCTCAATCCAGAACTCATCTTCTTCCCATACTTCCCCAGGATTTACTTCATAGGTGAAATCAAACTTTTTACCTTGCCTCTTAGCAAATTCACGCAAAACAGGTTGCCTAAAGGCTACCCAAACTCCACTGTGGGTTTCGTAACTATTAACATCGTGTCGCTCTGGAGCTAGCCCCATTGGCAATACGTAATCAGCAAAATAAGCTGTTTCACTCCAAGTTGGTGTTAAGGCAATATGCATGCCTACCAATTTCTCATCAGAGAGCGCTTCCATCCACGTAAATCCATCAGGATAAGTCCAAATTGGATTAAATACCCTCGTAAAATATACATCCATTTTACCACGACCTTCTTTTAAGAAGTGAGGCAATAACTGACTCATTTCGAAGAATGCTAATGGATACTCATTAGGGAAATGTAATTCGTTCCAGAATTTTTGTGCTGGAGGATTATCGAAGAATGTTGGTTTCCACTTATTCCAAGCACTTGGAGAAGTTCCACCTTCGGTTCCTACACTACCTGTTAACACATTTAAGAAATGTAATGATCTAGCCACAGCCCAACCACCAAGGTTACCAGAACCAGCACTACGCCAGTTATGCGAAGCAAAACGAGAACCTGCTTTACCAATTTCTCTGGCTACTTCAATAACCGTTGCTGCTTTTACACCACTTTCTTGCTCGGCATATTCAGGTGTATATTCAGCGTATTCTTCTTTTAGTTTTTCTAAATAATTCTCAAAAGTAACTTCTGTTCCTTTATGCTTTTTCTCTAAATAATCTTCCCAGTTTACCCAGCTCTTCACGAACTTTCTATCCAATAAATCCTCTTCAATGATAATTTTGGCCATCGCCAATAACATAGCTGCTTCAGAACCAGGGTTGGTTGGCAACCAGTAATTACTCATACTGGCGGTGTTTGAAAGACGAGGATCCATGGTAGCCAATTTGGCTCCATCCATCATGCCTTCCATAATACGTTGCGCATGTGGATTGAAATAATGACCCGACTCCAAGTGTGCACTAATCAATAAAATAAATTTAGCATTGGCAAAATCTGGAGAAGGTCTATCGTACCCGTGCCAAAGATTATAGCCAAAACGAGCACCTGAAGAACATACATTAGTATGGCTATTATGCCCATCTACATTCCACGATTTTAGCACCCTATCCATATAACCTTCATGGCCTGGGCGGCCTACATGGTAGGCAATTTCATTATTTCGGCCTTCTTGTAACGCCTTACGAATTCTTGCTGCGATATCATCTAACGCCTCATCCCAAGTAACACGTTCCCAGCCTCCATCACCACGCTTACCCTTGCGCTTCATTGGGTACATTATTCTATCCGGATCTTCTACCTGATTAATGGTAGCTGGCCCTTTAGCACAGTTTCTACCACGGCTTGCAGGGTGGTAAGGGTTTCCTTCAAACTTCCTGATTTTGCCATTGGCATTATCAATATAAGTTAATAACCCACAGGCCGACTCGCAATTAAAACAAGTGGTAGGAACAATGGTGTAATTCTTTGTTTCTTTTCTTCCCCAGCCAGTAGCTTCGTACTCAGTCCAATCATTCCACTGCTCTGGTGGTGGGTAATTGGTTAGTGCACCAGGCTCCGTTAACCTCGGTAATTTGGGGTCCTCAACATTATGTAAGTTAGGAATGATGTGCAGGGCTTCTGCAATCTTCTCTACTATGGATGCTTTATGTTTGTATGACATTTTTTTAGACGTTAGACTGTTAGATGTTAGACACAAGACGTAAGATTTTAGATGTAAGATTAATTGACTTGAAATTATTTAATATTATAGTATAGAATAGTTTCATAATCGTTTTTTAGTCTCTTATCTAATAGTCTTGTGTCTTAAGTCTTAATTTTTATTAACTAGCTTAATGATATTCGTTGAGGTGCTTCAACCCAAATTCTTTCTTGAAGAAGAATTCCAATTAAGGCAACTA
>CAZDQR010000465.1:0-2046 GCA_964507315.1 uncultured Roseivirgaceae bacterium | reverse complement strand
GTCCTGAATACCAAAACTGCACCTTCTAAAGCCTACTTCGTAAAGTGCTTGCAAGTGCTCCTTGCTGGTATTATTGGGGTGGCCTTCAAAGCTAAATTCGTATTCTTTACAGCGGTCAGCTGTTTTAAAAATGCCATTTATTAATTCCTTCAAATGTTCAGGTGAGAAGAATGTGGGAGTTCCTCCACCTAAATGAATTTCCTTTATTCGTGGTCGTTCAGGCAATAAATCAACGTATAAATTCCATTCTTTTAATACCGTTGAAATATACGGGTCTTCCACTTCATGCCGTTTGGTAATATGTTTATGGCAAGCACAAAACGTGCACATACTCTCACAATAAGGCAAATGGATGTATACGCTAATGCCTTCCGAATCGTTGCTTTCCTTAAAAGCACGAATCACCGTTTGTTCCCAATCCGTTTGGGCAATTCCTTCTTTGTCCCAAAAAGGTACAGTGGGGTAGCTCGTGTAACGAGGGCCGGGAACATTATACTTTTGAATAAGGGTTGAATTCATATCTAATTTTTAACCATAGAGAACACAAAGGAGGCTCCGAGTACACAAAGTCTCTGTGTACTTTGCTGTTAATTCAATTTATAATTTCTCACAAAACTTGCCAATTGTTTCACATTCTCCACAGGGGTTTCAGGTAAAATACCGTGTCCTAAATTGAAGATAAAACCTGGTCTATTTTTAACACTGTCTAAAATCGATTTGGCCTTTGCTTCCAACACTTCCCAATCTGCAAAAAGTGAAGTCGGGTCTAAGTTACCTTGCACAGCTACCTCAAAATTGAGTTCCTCCCACGCTTTCATCAAGTCGGTTTTCCAATCAATGCCAATTACATCTGCCTTTAGCTTTTTAAAGTAAGGAGCCAAGTGAGATGCATTCACTCCAAATAAAATCAAGGGTGTTGCAGGGTTTTTAGACTTTACAATCTCAGTAAGTTTTTCCATATGTGGTAACACATACTCTTTATAATCAGCTTCATCCAAAATACCAATCCAGCTATCGAAAACCTGCACAGCCATTGCCCCACTTTCTATTTGAAAGTTGAGGTAATTCCCCATCACCGTAGCTAGTTTATCTAATAAGTTGTGCCAAACTTTGGGCTGATTGTACATCATTTGTTTTACCTTGATGTAGTTTTTAGAAGGGCCTCCTTCAATCATATAACTGGCCAAAGTGAATGGAGCTCCCACAAATCCGATGCAAGGAATGTCCAACTCTTTACGCAACATACTATGCGCCTCGCCTGTAAACCCAAGTTCTTGGGCAGGGTCGATAATTTTTAGCTTGTCAACATCTGACTGAGATTTAACTGGATTGTGAATAAGAGGACCATAGCCTAGTTTATATTCAAAACTGATGCCCATAGGGCCCAGTGGAATTAGAATATCAGAGAAAATAATGGCAGCATCTAAATCGAATTGTTGCACGGGTAACATCGTTACCTCAAAGCACACTTCGGGCTTGGTACTAATATCAATGATGCTATGCTTCTTTTTAATTTCTTGATAAGCTGCTTGGTACCTGCCGGCTTGGCGCATAAACCACACAGGTGTGTGATCGGTTGGTTCCATTCTACATGCTTTTAAAAAAGTATCGTTAAAGGCCATTAATTTAAGTTTTTAAATGAGTTTGAGATTGCAATTTTTAGTTTGTCAAATTCGGTTGAGCCTATAGCAATTGATAAGAACCAGGCCTCGTATTGTGATGGTGGAATAAACACACCCTCTTCCATCATTAACCAAAAGAATTTAGCGAACTGGTCGGTGTTACACTGTTTGGCATCATCGAAATTATTAATTTCATTCCCATTAAAGAACGGATTTAACATAGCTCCAAAATGGTTAACCGTTAAATCAATATTATTTTTTTTCGCTTCCTCCAAAAGAGTATTTGATATGTTTTTACCTAATTCATCAAATAACTGATAAGGATTAGTTATCCTCAGTGCTTTTAAGGTAGCAATACCAGAAGCCACGGCTATTGGATTTCCCGATAATGTGCCTGCTTGGTACATTGGCCCAAGTGGGGCTA
>CAZDQR010000464.1:0-2050 GCA_964507315.1 uncultured Roseivirgaceae bacterium | reverse complement strand
TCGTATCTAAGAAAGGAACATCAAAACCTGTAAGCCACATATCTACTACAATGGCAATTTTAAAGTTTGATTTTTCGTTTTTAAACTGCCTGTCAAGCTCCTTACGATACTCTTGTGTACCCAATGCCTCATACATTTCTTTAGGGTCGTCTTTACCTCGGGTCATTATCATTTTAATGCGTTCCATGGGCTTGATTTCCTTTTTATCCTTTTCACTTAGATCAGCTCCTTTATCAAATGCTTTTACTTCAGTCCACTCTGGTCGAAGGGCAATAATTTCTTTGTATAAATCATAGGCGATAAAACGACTGCTACACACAAACATAGCTTTGCCTACGGTGGCACCTTCTGTAACCCTCTTTTCATAATGCCTAACAAAGTCATCTGCTACCGCTTTTAAACGATCAGGGTCACCAATAATGGCATTCATTTGTGTAGTGGCCTTCTTGCTTTCTTCTATTTGGTATTCATTAGCTCCATCTTCAGCACATTGCGCATAATAGGCTTCAATTTCTTTTAGCTTAGTACTATCAAGTAGCACCTTGGCGGCACGGCCTTCATACACAATACGAACGGTAATTTCATCTTTTACCGATTCGGTCATCGTATAGGCATCTATAATATCTCCAAACATCTAAGGTTGAATCTATCGGTGTACCTGTAAAACCAACATAAGTGGCATTAGGTAACGAATCGTGTAAATACTTAGCAAAACCGAAGGTGCGTACTACTCCTTTTTCGGTTACTCTAATTTTTTGATCTAAGTTCGTTTGGCTTCTATGAGCTTCATCCGAAATACAAATAACATTGGTTCGCTCGGTTAGTAAATTGGTATCCTCGGTAAACTTATGGATGGTAGTTAAAAATACACCACCACTTTGCCTGCCTTGTAGCAACTCTCTTAGCTCGTTACGACTTTCTACACTAATTACATTATTATCACCAATAAAGCCCTTAGCATTTGTAAACTGGCCTGCTAGTTGATCGTCCAAATCGGTTCTATCGGTAATAAGAATAATGGTAGGACTCGAAAAGTGCACACTACGCATAAGTAATCGAGTAAGGTAAAGCATTGTATAACTTTTACCACTACCTGTGGCACCAAAATAAGTGCCTCCTTTTCCATCGCCATTGGGGCGTTGATGTAGTTTAATATTATCAAACAGTTTATTAGCTGCATAATACTGTGGATACCTACACACTATTTTCTCATCTTTTTTGGAAGAATCGGGTATGAAAATAAAATTGCGAATGATGTTTAACAACCGCTTAGGATTAAACATCCCTTGGATAAGTGTGTACATGGAATCAATCCCATCCACTTCTTTTTCCATCCCTTCAATTTTACGCCAGGCATAGAAAAACTCATACGGAGCAAAAAAGGAGCCTGCCTTATTATTTACGCCATCACTGATTACACAAAAGGCATTATACTTAAACAGCTCAGGGATGTCTCGCTTATAGCGGTTAGTTAACTGCAAATAAGCTTCGTGTATATTGGGTTCTTCTCGAATGGCACTTTTAAATTCAACCACCACCAATGGCAAGCCATTGATGTATAAAATACCATCAGGAATTCGCCTGTGAGAGCCGACAATTTCTAACTGATTAACAATTTTATAAATGTTATTATCCTTCCCATAAGTCCCTTGCTCCTCTGCTGCAATGCTAGGCAGCTCATCCTCTTTGGGTGTAATAAATGGGTGCAGATTGCTGTAATCTATTAGCTGAATGTAAAGGTCTTTTTGAGAGCGGTCTTCACGTTTTAAGATAAACCCATCCGCCACCAGTTTCATAATAGCCTTATTACTTTCGTAAAGATCGGATGATGGATATACTTCTAATTTACGAATGATAGAATCTATTTCAGCTGCCGTAATGCCATCCGCTTGGTATTGATTGACTAAGTAGTTTTTGAGGTCCGCTTTAATTAGAACTTCCGATTCGTTTCGTTCAATGGCATTGCCTGGCAAATACGGAATCTCTTCTGCGGCTAATAGCTCTATAAAAGCCTGTTCTAATTGTGCTTCGGTAAATTTCATTATTAACT
>CAZDQR010000463.1:0-2064 GCA_964507315.1 uncultured Roseivirgaceae bacterium | reverse complement strand
GCTAAGTCTAATTTAGATTCTTCCACTAAGGAAGACCCTATTTGCCCACCTAGTGCTTTAAAAAAGGTGTAAGACATTCCGCCACCAATAATAAGTGTATCTACCTTATCTAGGAGTTGTTCAATAATCATTATTTTATCCGATATTTTCGCTCCACCCATTATTGCAGTAAATGGTCTTTTGGGGTCTTCTAATACTTTAGCGGCATTGTCTAATTCTGATTGCATTACATAACCACAACCTTTGGTTTTAAAAAACTGAGCAATAATTGAAGTGGATGCATGTGCCCTGTGGGCAGTCCCAAATGCGTCATTTATGTATACATCACCAAGTTTAGATAGTTTTTCAGCAAAGTCCTTATCTCCTTTTGTTTCTTCGGGATGATAGCGCAGATTTTCAAGTAATAAAATCTCTCCTGCTTGTAAATTGCTTGCGACTTCTTCAGTTTTAGTTCCAATGCAATCATCTGCAAATTTTACTTTGGTGTTAAATCGTTTACTTAAATCTGACACAAGGTGCTTAAGCGAGAATTTTTCTTCAGGCCCATTTTTCGGTCTGCCTAAATGCGACATTAAAATAACAGAACCTCCATCTGAAATTATTTTTTTGATAGTAGGCTCAGCGGCATTTATTCTTGTAAAATCGGTTATCTCAAATGCATCATTTAGGGGTACGTTAAAATCAACACGAACTAGAGCTTTAAGCCCTTTAAACTGGATGTCGTCAATAGTTTTCATATGTTTTTTATTTTGATGAGGCACGGGTAAGCCGGTCGTTTATAGCTCGGCCTAAACCATGGTTAGGAACAAATTCTGTAAGTATAATATCTACCGGTTGGTTAGCCATCCAACGTAAAGATTTAAATAAATTTTGAGCTGCTTCTCCTAGGCTTTCCGAAGGAGATAATACATTATTAATATATTGCGGATATGCTTCTTTGAAAGATATTATTCCTATGTTTTTATTTCTATTTTTTTCGATTAACTGTGCAATATTTCCAACCAATAGAGATTTTCCCGGAGAGTAATGGCTTGTAAGCATACCGGGTGCTTCGGGAGTTGAACTGGAATGAGTTTGAATATCAATTGGGCCAATTACTTGTTCAATATCTTCGGCACTTAACCCACCTAACCTTAATATTTTAGGAGCTTGTTTCGTAAAAGAAATAATCGTGGATTCTAACCCAATGCTGCATGGTCCACCATCTAAAATGTAATCAACTTTATCGCCTAATTGGTCAGCTACATGTTGTGCCGTGGTTGGACTAACATAAGTAAATGGATTAGCGCTTGGTGCTACCAATGGGAAATCTATGGAGGCTAGCAGTTTAGTTGTTATTGGGTGGTTAGGGATTCTGAATGCGGCAGAATCTAGGCCACTGGTAATTAGATCACTAATTTTATTGGTTTTGGGTAACACCATTGTGAGAGGGCCTGGCCAAAATTTGATGGCTATAGAGCTTGCTTCATCTGGTATGGAAGATGCAAGTTCTGCTAAATCAGAAATATTAGAAACATGGGTAATTAAAGGGTCGAACGATGGCCTGTTTTTAGCTTTAAAAATCTTAGTTATTGCAACTCCATTAAAAGCATTAGCAGCAAGACCATACACCGTTTCTGTAGGAATGGCTACCAAACCTCCATTACTTAAAATTTCGGCTGCTTTGTTTATGTCTGTTCCTATATTGGCCATCCTAGTGCGAAAGTAGTAATTGGTAACCTAAGAATGAAGCTGTAAGTTGTAAGATTTCTATATCTTAGCACACTTTATTTTAAACCAAATTCGTTAGAAGATAATGAGCAATAAAACGAGGTCCCTTTTAAAGGCAGTTGCAGTTCTATTAGTGTTAGTTGCAGCTCTTATTCAGTTAGATTACATCAGTATTCGCTATATAGATGCACACCGGTTTTGGATGGCAGTAACAGGGTTTGGGCTCTTGCTAGTTAGTTCCAGATAAAACTAATTGAATTAGTTTTTGGGTAGCAGATGAGGGCGTTAGTTCGCCTTCTATTACTTTTTTTCTTAATTCCGGTAGCTGTTTGGTCACTTGTGGGTGAATTAAAA
>CAZDQR010000462.1:0-2065 GCA_964507315.1 uncultured Roseivirgaceae bacterium | reverse complement strand
TAATTCTGGAACCAGTAGAAAAGCCAAGGTGGAATTCGATAACTTTGGAGAGAAGACATTATTACTTAGCTTTGCTAAACTAAAAATACACTGATACACACTATATGTTTGATTATAATACCGATAGAGAGCACTTAAATTTGCGCGAATTTGGACGAAATGTTCAAATGATAGCAGACCATTTGCTAACCATAGAAGATAAAGAGAAGAGGACACGTTATGCAACAGGTTTGGTTGAATTAATGAGGCAAGTAGTGCCTAGCATTAAGGATACTCCTGAAGATACGAAACGCCTTTGGGATGATTTACACTTAATGACAGAGTTTAAATTAGAGGTGGAAACTCCTTATGACATGCCAGATGAGCATTTGGAAAACAAACCTCAAAAAGTGGCCTATAATAGGCATCATGTTAGATTTAGACATTATGGTCATAACATGAAATTAATGGTGCAAGAAGCTTCTAAAATGGAAGATGAAGAACAAAAGCACGATGCAATTATTCATATTGGTAGATTAATGAAGAGCTATCATATGACCTTTAATAAAGAAATTGTTGATGATGAAGTGTTAGTAAAAAATATTGGAATCATGTCTGAAGGCGCATTAAAAATTGATGTAGCCAAAGTGAAAGAAGGTAATTTATTTGAAGGGCTTTATAAAGAAAGAATACGACCTGAAAATACCGCAAATAGTAACACCCGACATAAAAAGAACAATAATAACAACGGCCATAAAAATCAAAACCGTAGAAGAAGAAGCTAATGGCTGTATTCGAAATTGAGGGAGGTGTAAAACTCTCTGGTTCCATTGAAGCTCAAGGAGCTAAAAACGAAGCTTTACAAATTCTTTGTGCTGTATTACTTACTCCAGAAGAAGTAATAGTAAATAAAATTCCACAAATTGTTGATGTAATTAAGCTAATCGATTTGCTTTCAGCAATGGGAGTGGAGGTTACTAAGTTAGGAGACGAGTCTTATAAATTTAAGGCCGAACATATTAATGTTGATTACCTAGAAACTGCGGAATATGCAAAAAAAGCATCTTCTCTTCGTGGATCAATTATGGTGCTAGGTCCTCTTTTAGCTCGTTTTGGAAAGGCCAAAATTCCTCAGCCAGGAGGTGATAAAATTGGTAGACGAAGGTTAGATACTCATTTTATTGGGTTTCAGAACCTTGGGGCTAAGTTTAATTTCGAATCGGATGCAGGATTTTATAATATAGATGCCTCTAATCTTAAAGGAGCCTATATGTTATTAGATGAGGCTTCTGTTACCGGTACTGCTAATATTTTAATGGCAGCTGTACTGGCCAAAGGCACAACAACTATTTATAATGCGGCCTGTGAGCCTTATATTCAGCAATTAAGTAAAATGCTGAATAGGATGGGAGCTGATATCTCCGGGATAGGATCAAATTTGTTAGTAATTAATGGAGTTGATAGGCTTAAAGGAACATCACATACTATGTTACCCGATATGATTGAAATTGGGAGTTTTATTGGCATGGCAGTAATGACTCAGTCGAGCTTAACTATTAAAAATGTATCGGTTGAAAATCTTGGTTTAATCCCAACTATTTTCAGGAGGATGGGTGTTAAACTAGAGATTACTGGAGATGATATTTTTGTTCCAGAGCAGGATCATTATGAAATAGAATCCTTTATAGATGGTTCTATTATGAATATTGCAGATGCTCCTTGGCCAGGGTTAACTCCAGATTTGCTAAGTATAATATTAGTAATGGCAACTCAAGCCAAAGGCACTGTGCTTATCCATCAAAAAATGTTCGAAAGCAGGTTGTTTTTTGTTGATAAGTTGATAGAAATGGGTGCCAAAATTATATTATGCGATCCGCATAGAGCTACTGTAATTGGGCTAGATAGAACTGTCGCATTAAGGGGGATAACAATGACTTCACCCGATATTAGAGCAGGAGTATCTTTATTAATTGCTGCATTATCTGCTAACGGTAAAAGCCGTATTTTAAATGTAGAGCAGATTGATAGAGGGTATCAAAATATAGATGAACGGCTTAATGCACTAGGGGCAAAAATTAAAAGAATA
>CAZDQR010000461.1:0-2066 GCA_964507315.1 uncultured Roseivirgaceae bacterium | reverse complement strand
GGCAGACGCAGAGAGTTTCTTTATGATAGAAACCCAAGCTGCGGTGGCATACACCGTACACACTAAGGCTAAAACTAAGAAATACGTCCAGGCCATAGAGCTAGGCATAGCCAGAGTAGTGTTGTTTGATTGGAGGTGCCACAGCACAAAAGGGATGGTTCCTAAAAAGGCTCCTCCTGTTTCGTAAAATGTAATTTGCAAAGGGTTATGCTTTTTTACGAATAATGAATTTGCTACTGTAAACATAGCGGCAAAAAATGCAGAAGCTATCGACATCAATAAGCCAAAGCCGTAGGTAAAATCATCTAAATAAATAACATAAATGCCAAGGATAATAATGAGGCCGAAGAACACCTCCATTTTGCTTATGCGTTGTTTACGCGCCAAAGGCTCTAATAATGCGGTCCATAAACTAGTAGTAGCTAACCCAATTAAACTTACCGATGCGTTGGCATAACGGGCAGCTCCAAAAAACAAGAGCCAATGAAAGCTAATGATAACTCCGGTTAATAAAAGCTTTATAACAACTTTTGGTTCTACCTTAAAAGGCACCTTAAAAATAAGAAGAACAGGAATAAAGGCTATAAATGATATTAGCGTTCTGTAAAAAACAACTTCTGGAAACGAAAGTTTAATTAACAAGCCTAAAATGGCTGTAAACCCCCAGAGGAAAACCAGAAAGTGTAAGTGTAAATAAGGCCTAGATTTTAGCATTACCTAGGCACGTATCTATACATAAATAATCCCACAAATGAGAACACCACATTGGGTATCCACACGGCAACAATGGGAGGAATTAGTCCACCTTCGGCCACGCCTCGGCTAGTGATAACAAATATTATAAAGATGAATGATATGATAAAGCCTATGGCTATTTGAAGACCAGTACCTCCCCTACTTTTACGAGAAGACACAATTACCCCAATAAAAACCAAAACAAAAACGGTAAAGGGCATAGTATATCTAAAGTATTTTTCTACTTGGTAAATTCGAGCACCTTCCAGTCCTCTTTGCTTTATTTCCTCAATTTTATCTGTTAACTCGGGCAAAGTAAGAGTTTCCCACAAGCGGTGCTGCGATTGAAAATCTTTGGGATAAATAACCAAGGTAGAGTCCATTAAAGCGCCATAGGTTACTTCCTCTCCCACCGGTAAAATAACCCTGCGCTGCCATCGTTTAAGTCGCCATTTTTTGGTCGAGTCGTTCCATTCAATTTGATTGGCCGATAATTTTTCTTTAAGGCTATCATTTTCAATCCGCTCCATAGTAAACTTATGACCGCGGTCTTTATTATTATCGTAGCGATACAAATAGAGATAAACTGTAGGGCTAACTTGTATATGGAAATTGGTTTTGGAGAAGTGGAACTTTCCTTCAATAAATTCAATTTCGAATGACCTCCTGTTTTTGTTAGCATTAGGAATTACCCAACCACTAAAATAAAAACTTACCAAAGCAATGATTAAAGCGGCTCCAAAATAAGGCACTAACATACGCTTAAACGAAACGCCACTTGATAAAATCGCCACGATCTCGGTATGGCTCGCCATATTAGCCGTTACAAACACAGTGGCAATAAAAACTGTTATAGGTGATATTAAATTAGCAATCCAAGGAATAAAATCAGCGTAATACTGAAATATTCTACCTAAAGGCACTTCTGGCTTCGTAAAATCACCGATTTTCTCAGTAACATCAATTACTACAATAATGGCCACAATTATAAACACCACGAACAAAAAAGTGGTGAGTAGTTTTTTTAATATGTAGCGATCTATGATTTTCATTTTGTTAATTAGTAATTATTAATTGTCAATTAATAATTAAAGTCTAGTTGAAACTTTCTTAATCATCGGATCTACCCAAGCAGAAAATGTGCCATTTATTATTTGCTGGCGTGCTTCTTTTACCAACCATAAATAAAAGGCTAAGTTGTGAATACTTGCAATCTGTGCTCCCAAAATCTCTTTGGAATGAACAAGGTGGCGTAAGTAGGCTTTGGAATAAGCAGTATCCACATATCCACCCAAATTTGCATCAATGGGAGAGAAATCATCTTTCCATTT
>CAZDQR010000460.1:0-2079 GCA_964507315.1 uncultured Roseivirgaceae bacterium | reverse complement strand
CGCAAGAAAGGATAGATACGCTTATATTTAAGGATATTAGTGTTTTCGATCATAAGGCAAAATTCTTAGGTGAAACCATTGAGGAACTTTCTGGAATTGAATACACAGGAAATGGAAATTACTATTATGTAATTCCTCAATCGAGGAAGAAAGCGCATATTTTTTTAGCTGAAATAGAAATGTTGGCGACTGGTATCTCGGTTAAAATTGATAGTATTATCTATTTAAATCACGGGCCATTAGAAGCAGAATCTATACGTATTAACCCCAAAGACAATCAATTATATATAGCCGAAGAGGCTGATGGCACCTCTTATATTTATCGTGTAAATGCTAAATTGGAACTAGAGGTTGTTTACACCTCTAGAGCCGAACAGCGTCATAACCGAGGCTATGAAGGGCTATGCTTTAGTCCTAATGGTGATATTATGTATATGGCTTTAGAGCGGCCAAAAACAGGTGATGAAACCCGTATTATTGCCTATAATTTGGCCGAGAAAACAGAAAAGGTTTACAACTACAGCTTAGATATTCTACCTGATGATAAGGGAAAAGATAATGGCATTACTGAGCTATTAACGCTTAATGATTCAACCTTACTTATTGTAGAAAGAGCCTGGCTAGGTCCTAAAGGAAACTCTATTCGTATTTATAAAGCAGCAATTCCAGAAGAAGGAAATGAGGTAAAGAAAGTTAAACTGCTCACCAACTTTTCCGCTTCTCCTGAAATAGATAATATTGAAGGGGTGTCTTTTAGTGCTTCAGGAAAGGCCCTTATTTTTATTTCTGATAATAATGGCAACCCTTACCAAAAAACTTTATTCATACGGATGCGAATTGGATAGTATTTAACTTATTTATCACTTGTGGGATGCCCTATATTTCCGAAATGGAAATTCGGAGTATGACGTGTGGGTTTGGGGAAGTGGAGATTTTGATTATGTTAAATTTATTGCTCTATTCTCATTCCTGTCGTCATTGCCTTGCGTAAGACAAGGTAATCCCGCCCGTATCCAACGGGCAATTAACACACCATCTACCAGTTTTCTGCACCAATTGATTGTGGGATGCTATTTGCTTTTGTTAATTTATTTATTAACTTTGAAATACAAAGTACTTTTATATGAAAGATAAAGAGGAATACATCGAAGACTTAAAAGAGATTAAAGAGATGATGAATCGATCTTCGAAATTCATTTCTTTAAGTGGAATGTCGGGGATAGCAGCAGGAGTTATTGCACTTATCGCAGCTTGGTTTGCCCATTCAATGATCTATGCATCTTTGTCGATGGAGTACACAGCTCAACCTGGAAGCGAAGGAATTACTTTTAAGTTATTAGTGCTTGCATGTGCAACAATAATAGCTGCAGTTTTAGCAGGGGTGTTTTTTACTAAACGAAAAGCAAAAAAATTGAATCAACCTTTGTGGGATGCTCAAACAAGGCTTTTGCTTATTAATTTGGCCATACCATTGGTAACTGGAGGTCTCCTTTGTTTACTTCTACTTCAACAAGGATTAATAGGTTTACTAGCTCCATTTACTTTAATATTTTATGGACTGGCACTTGTAAACGCAAGTAAATACACTTTTAAGGAGGTTGGCACGCTGGGTATGGTAGAAATAGTGTTGGGTTTAGTCGCCATGCTTTTTATTGGGTATGGCTTATTCTTTTGGGCGTTTGGCTTTGGCATACTCCATATTGTTTATGGCATTTTTATGCAATCTAAATATGGGTCGTGAAAGCATTTAAAGACCTCAACAAAGCATTTGAAAACAGAATGCGCCTAGGAATTATGTCGGCACTTATGGTCAATGAGTTCCTTGATTTTAATACCTTAAAAAATTTACTAGATGCCACAGATGGAAATTTAGCAAGCCATTTAAAGGCCTTAGAAAAAGTGGCGTACATAACTTTTGAAAAGGAATTTATTGATCGTAAACCCAATACCAAATATTTTGCTACACCAGAAGGGAAGTCATCATTCAAAAAGCATATTAAGGCCATTGAATCATTATTAAAATAAAAATGTATAGAGATAATCACTTAGCTACATAATATAATCTTTGTAAATTGCATA
>CAZDQR010000459.1:0-2080 GCA_964507315.1 uncultured Roseivirgaceae bacterium | reverse complement strand
TACTCCCTCCACCTGAAGATCCTTTTTGCAGCAAAATAGACTTAACAACCACACGCCCTAAACTTCTGAGATCAATGCCTTGATGCTCAAAAAAACGTTGGTCTTCCGTGGCAATTAAACCATTGATTAGTTTCGGGCTAATTTCTGAATACGAAATTGCAGAGCGGTCTTGCACATAAAATTTGCCTAGTTGATTTCCTTTAGCATCGAGCACAATACTAGCTTCTAAGTGATGGATATTTTGTAATTCCTCTCCTGCTGGCAAAGGGCCAAAAAACCCTTTGAGCACCATAAAAAAGAACACAATGGGGCCAATAACGGCAGCTAAAACAAGAAAACTAATAAGTTTAAAAAGGAGTTTCTTCATTATGAAGTTTAGAACGCACTAAAAGAAGCAAAGGTATTTCAATTGCTTATACCTCACAATTATGTGTGTCGCAAACTTGTGTGCTAATCAATGATATTCAACATCATCTAATTTGCCCCTAAAGGTGCGATGCAAGTTGTAGAAATAGCCACCAACCAAAATAATAGCTGGTATCCACCAACCTAAAGCAACCGACATGCCATATTGAGTTGCAGCAGTATTATAAATAGTTAAGTCAGGTACAATATCGTTAGTACTAGGAATAAAGACAGGGAATAATGCCAATAAAGTGGAGACGAAACTACCAATAATAAATAAGGAAGAAAACAGAAAGGCTGTAATATCCTTTTTATAAGAATTAACCCTTAACATACCCACAAGCCCAACAAAAACCGCTACTGGTGCTAGCCAGAAAATAGGGTTGACAATAAAATTATCGAATGCATTGGGCTTAACAATAAGCCATGCAATAAATGAAATTATCATCATCAGAACCAAAGCAACACTTAGTTGAAAAGATATTTTTTTCAGCCTAATAGCAATACTTAAATTCGTTTTAAATATTACCCAATTTGCGCCATGTATGGTAAGTGAAATTACCGCAATTGCTCCCAAAATAATGGTGAACCAATCTATTACCCCTGGGTGGTTGTTTAAAGGAGAGAAATCGTTACTCCAAAGAGGAGTAAAAAAATAAACCGGATTATAGGCAAGAATACCATTTTCAACTCCCCCCAAATTAACTCCTCTAACAATATTGCCAAGTGCAATTCCAAAAAGCAAGGCAAGCATTAAACTGCTTAAACCAAAGGCTGCACCCCAAACTTGTTTCCATAATTTATTATCTACTAAATGGCGTAATTCCAGGCCTATCCCTCTAAAAATAAGCATCCATAAAACTAGCATGAGTGGCAGGTACAACCCACTAAATGCCGAAGCATAAAGAGTTGGAAACACAGCAAACATTACACCTCCTCCAGCAATAAGCCACACTTCATTCCCATCCCAAAAAGGGCCAATTGATTTTATTATTCCTTCTTTATCCTTTTCATTTTTGGCAACAAATAAAAAGATGATTCCTGCACCAAAATCAAGCCCATCTAACACAATGTACATGGTGAGCATAAAAGACAATATGATTAACCAAAGAATTTCCATACTTAGTTGTTTGCAGTGTTAGATTCAGGCCCGTGATTAATTATTTTACCTACTAATAGCACAAATAATAAGCCCAATAAAATATAGAGCCCAACAAAGCCAAGTAAGGTAAACAATGTGTTACCAGAAGAAACTACTTCCGAAATACCATCTTTAGTGCGCATCAAACCATAAACAAGCCAAGGTTGCCTCCCAAGTTCGGAGGTATACCAACCCGCTGTATTGGCAATATAAGGGAATGGAATTGCTAACATCAGCGACCAAAGCATCCAAGATGTCTTCTCTAATTTCTTACGCCAAAGAAGAAAAGCTGCCAAGGACAATAAGCCAATAAAGATAGTGCCTAAGCCGACCATTACATGGTAGGCATAATACAACCCTGGCACATTAGTAGGCCATAACGATTCATCAAATTCTGTAAGCCCTTTGATCTCTGCATCCCAACGATTGTATGTTAAAAAACTTAACACTCCAGGAACACTAATTTTGTTATCAAGCCGCTTCTCTTTCATATTGGGTTGGCCAATCATGGTAAGCTCCACCGATTCTTCGGTG
>CAZDQR010000458.1:0-2085 GCA_964507315.1 uncultured Roseivirgaceae bacterium | reverse complement strand
GCAAAATAGCCGGTGGGTGGCCTTTCGGTTATTAGAAGGAGACGAAAGGATTACCGAGGCCGTGAACAATAATGAATTAGAGGAATTAATAATTTCATGACACAAAAAGATAGCAAAGACTCCATTGAAAAATTAGCTTCCGAGCTCCGATGGGAGATTGGCGATAATTTCCATGATAAACTTACCGAAAGCATTTATACCGATGCTTCACATATCGCTTCTCGTGCCATTAACAAAAATGATAAACCCAGAAATTACACCTTTGATAGCAAAATAGATTCCATAGTAACAAGTAAGACTTGGGGTTTCCCAATTATGATTGGCATTCTTGCCGTTATCCTTTGGCTTACTATTGAAGGCGCCAATGTGCCATCTGGCCTCTTATTTAATTTATTAATTGATTGGTTCTACCCCGTTCTAAAGGGCTTTTCATCTCAAATAGGAATGGTTTGGTGGTTAGATGGGTTCTTGATTGATGGGATTTACCTTGCAGTTGCGTGGGTAATTGCAGTAATGCTCCCTCCTATGGCCATATTTTTTCCCCTCTTTACGCTGTTAGAAGATTTTGGTTATTTACCAAGGGTGGCTTTTAATATGGATGCAATGTTTAAAAGATCGGGAGCGCATGGTAAACAAGCCCTTACGATGAGTATGGGCTTTGGTTGCAATGCAGCAGGAGTAATTGCTACAAGAATTATTGATAGCCCTAGAGAACGACTTATTGCGATCATTACCAATAACTTCTCGTTATGCAACGGACGTTGGCCTACCCAAATCCTGATCGGAACTATCTTTATTGGAGCCTTAGTTCCAAGTTCATTTTCAGGATTAGCAGCTTCAGGTTCTGTAATTGGCATTGCATTGCTAGGCATCGGGTTTATGTTTTTAGTGTCTTGGGGCTTATCTACAACCGTATTAAAAGGAGAAGTATCTACATTCACCTTAGAGCTTCCCCCTTATCGCCCTCCTCGTTTCTGGCAAACTGTGTACACGTCTATAATCGATAGAACCTTAATAGTTTTATGGCGTGCCATAATATTCGCTGCCCCTGCCGGAGCAGTAATTTGGTTAGTGTCTAACATACAAATTGGAGATATTTCTATTGCCAATCACTTAATTGAGTGGTTTAACCCATTCGGAATTTTTATTGGCCTTAATGGGGTTATTTTACTAGCCTATATTGTGGCTATCCCAGCCAATGAAATTGTAATACCCACTATTTTAATGCTTACCGTAGCAAATTTAAAAATGGTTGGTTTGGGCGAAGGTTCTGGTGTAATGTTTGAGTTAGACTCTGCGATGGAAACTTCTAATATCCTTTCTGCGGGAGGATGGACGTTGCTTACAGGCATTAATTTGATGTTATTCAGTTTGCTCCATAACCCATGCAGCACAACTATTTATACTATATATAAAGAAACAAAAAGTTGGAAATGGACGACTGTTGCAAGTATACTACCAGTAATAATGGGTTTTATAATCACTTTTTTAGTAGCGCAGGTTTGGAGGTTGTTTATATAGCACCTAAAGTTCGAAGTATTTAGAGCTGGGAGCACTCGAGTGAGAAGCACTAAAGTTTCTAAATTGCTTAAAACTTCGGACTTCGGACTTCCAACTTCAAACTTCTACCTACTTTTGCACTATGCAAACATCCGATTTTTCTGACACAATTGTAGCACTAGCCACCCCACAAGGGGTTGGCGCATTGGCCATTATTCGGTTAAGTGGAGACAAATCCATTGCGATTACTAACGCTATTTTTAAAGGTAAAGACCTAAGTAAAGTAGAGAGCCACACCCTCCACTTTGGTACTATTAGAGATGGAGAAAGAATTATTGACGAAGTACTTATTTCGGTGTTTAAAGGAGAAAAATCTTTTACTAAGGAAGAATCCATCGAAATTTCGTGCCATGGATCGATGCTAATTGTGAAAGAAATTATCAAACTAATTATTGCAGAAGGTGGACGACTTGCCAAACCAGGAGAGTTTACGCAACGCGCCTTTTTGCATGGCAAATTCGATTTGGCTCAAGCAGAAGCTGTGGCCGACCTTATTCACGCAGATTCGGAAGCAGCACGAAAAAC
>CAZDQR010000457.1:0-2090 GCA_964507315.1 uncultured Roseivirgaceae bacterium | reverse complement strand
TTAATTATGGATGGCACTTTTAATACGGAGCTAACAGCACCTTATGATATTTTTCAGCACACTAAATACAGAGAAGGCATTAAGGCTATGAATGTGTTTACAGTTGCCAACACACTCGAGCCAATTAAAACATTCGAAGGAATGAGAATACTACCCGACTTTAACTACCTATCCGAATCATTGCCCAACATTGATATTTTGGTGGTGCCTAGTGCAGAACACCATTTAGATACCGACTTAGAAGATACGATAATGCTACATTTTGTGAGGCGTATTGATAAAACGGCAGAGTTTGTAACTTCTCATTGTGATGGTGCTTTTGTGCTTGCTAAAAGCGGTATTCTTAATGGCATTGAATCCACCACATTTCCTGGTGATATAGATACCTATAAAGCGATGTTTCCAGCGCTTACTATTCATAAGGACGTGTTTGTGGTGCACGATGGAAAATACATTACGTCTTCGGGCGGAGCTCGTTCTTTTGATGGAGCGCTGTATTTATGCGAGCTTCTTTATGGGAAAGAAATTGCCCAAAGTTTAGCAGGTGGTTTGGTTATTGATTGGCAATTGGAAGAGGTGCCACATATTGTAGTGGAGAAATAATTGCCCTTATTAAAACCTCGAAGGCCATTTGCCAACATGCAGAAAGACCTTCGAGGTTTATTTGTTACTATCTAATCACTCTCTTCGAGCACAAAAAAATCGTTAACTGGCTGGTTAAATAATTTAGAAAGTTTGAGTGCCAATACCGTAGAAGGCACATAGCGATTTTTTTCGATTGAGTTTATCGTTTGCCTTGAAACACCGATTTTTTTTGCTAAATCTTCTTGAGTAATGTCCAAAATAGCGCGCTGTACTTTAATAGTGTTTTTCATTATCGAAGTCGTTTAGCCATATGATAAAATCCTATTTGTACTAATAACATACTAAATAAAGCTTCGTATGCCGTTACCCCTTCCCAAACATCTTCCGATTGTCTTAAAATAAAATTGGCAATTATTTCTAATATGGGTTGAAAAGCCACATAAGCTACTCCCCAAATAAATGCGAGTGCAAATGCTTGTGCCCGTAATTTTAATGTAAGTTCATCTTCCTCCTTACCCCTAGAAATAGCGATGGTTAATAATGATAAGAGCAATACATTTTTAATTCCTAGTCGTAGCGTATCTAAGTCGCCAATATATTTTAATGCAATCATTAAAATCACTGCAATTACACTTATAATAATGCCTAGCTTAAAATATGTATTAGGTAAAAGCTTTAACCCCTTCATTTGGTCGTGAAAACTTTTCTTTTCGCATTCGAGCACATCTTTGATTGTCATAATTTTGAGTTTGTTGTAAATTTTGTTTAACTATATGACAAATATACTTTACTTTTTGTAAAAAACAAATTCCTTTACAAAGTAAGTCGGTGAATTAATTGTTAATCAACCTCGGTAGAGGTTGGAGAATACCTTGTCTTACGCAAGGCAAATACGAAGTATACAGGCCATTCCGCAAAATCTTTATCATGAATAATTACTTGCTGCTTGGTTAAGACTCCTGCGGAGTTACTTATTAAGTAGGAGTTACTTTTCTATTCCCACCCAAAAAGTGTTATTAAGTCAGCCGGTGAATTATTAGCAAGTAGCTCCATAGATTTTTAACTGTATTGCCATTGGTAAGTCATTCGCCAGCTGATTATTTAGGTACATATCAACCTCGGTAGAAGTTATGGATTGCCTACTAAAGATATATTAGGATTTGGTTAATAATGTTGAGCACTAGTTATGTCCCAATATTAGCAAACACTTATTTCCTTATAGGTACTCAGAATATAACTCTAGGATTCGGATAACTATAATTAATCAAATATATCCTCATCACAGGGCAAAAAGATCTGATTTATGCCCTGTTCGGCAACGAACTCTCTCCCATTTTCAGGCCATTTAACAAAATGTAATGTGTCCTTTGTTCCCGTATTGGCTAAGAGAGAATCGAATGAAGCTCGATAAAAATTTCCGAAGAGAAAAGCGGTTGGGAAATCATTATTGGGAATAATATCCAAATAATTAGCATCATCAGTTAAGTGGTAATTAATTGTGTGCT
>CAZDQR010000456.1:0-2104 GCA_964507315.1 uncultured Roseivirgaceae bacterium | reverse complement strand
TCCTGGGAAAGAGGATCTAATGAAAATCTAAATGGGCTAATTAGACAGTATATACGTAAGCGACCCGTGAACTACATATTGGTAGGGGCAGAAAAGGGTTGTACTTTTGTGTCTCACAAAATGTCAATTTCATGTTTGCACTTAGCAGTAGTCAGAAGTTTTACTATTACATTGGAGTCACGGATATGCGAAAGAGTTTTAACGGTCTTAGTGGGTTAGTATTAGACCATAAAGAACAATCTAATTGCTCGGACCTAGTTTATATATTTGTAAATCGACGGCGAGATAAAGTGAAGATATTACAATGGAAATCAAATGGATTTATGTTGTATTATAAACGATTGGAAGAAGGAACTTTTAAATTTCCGAAGTATGAAATCGAAGTAAGTCTTGTTAATTTAAGCTACACAGAAATGATTATGTTGATAGATGGAATAAGTATTGTGAACCTCAATAAACATAAGAGATACAGCTCAAAAAGACATTAAATTCCTGCTCTTTAAAATTGGTTAATTAAGCATATATGTTGTATATTTACAATATGTTAAACAAAGAAATGCAGGTTGAAATATCACGTTCAGAATACGACCGATTGGTTGAAGATAGTGAGCGATTGTCATCTGTAGAGCAACAATTAGCAGAATTAAGACGGATGATATTTGGAAGGAGAAGTGAAAAGCTATCTCCAATTTCTTTGGATCAGCCTACCTTGTTTGATCCTGATTATAAAGATGAAGCAGTAAAAGAAACCAAAGAAGTAAAGTACAATAAAACGATAAGTAAAAAGCCAAAACAAAAACCAGTTAGAACAGCTTTACCTGCACATTTACCAAGAGTCGATGAAGTGATCGAGCCAGAAGGAATTACAAAAGATCATAAGCGAATAGGAGAAGAAGTAACAGAGGTATTGGAATTGACCCCCGCAAAGATGTATGTCCGAAGAATAATCAGACCTAAATATATCAACCCAACAACAGAGGAAATAACAATAGGAAATTTACCAGGGTTACCGATACCAAAAGGTATTGCAGGGCCAACACTATTAGCTTATATCCTTGTATCCAAGTTTATTGACCACTTACCATTGTACAGACAGTTACAGATTTTCAAACGTATCAAAGTAGATATAAGCTCCTCTACGATAGGAGGCTGGTTCAAAAAGACATCGGAGTTACTAGAACCTTTGTACAAGAAGCAAGAAGAATTAATATTAAATAACACAAATTATCTTCAGGTGGATGAATCACCGATAAAAGTACAAGATCGAGATAAGAAAGGGGCCTTACATCAAGGGTATATGTGGGTAGTCCGAGATCCAGTTACAGGTTTAGTATTGTTTAGGTATAATAAAGGAAGAAGTAAATCAGTCCCCGAATCCCTATTCGAACACTTCAATGGGACATTGCAAACAGATGGTTACACGGTATATAAAACATTTAAAACCAAAGGCGACATCAATTTATTAGGATGTATGGCACATGCAAGGCGGTATTTTGAAAAAGCAAAGGATAATGACTATTCTAGAGCCAAACATGTGTTGGGTCTTATACAAGAATTGTATAATATAGAGCGAACAGCAAAGGAAAGAAATATAGATGTAGATACATTGAAAAGATATCGAAGTCTATATGCTATCCCAATTTTAAACAGGTTAAAGAAATATCTAAAAGAGCAACAAATTAAAGTGATGCCGAAAAGTGCTATTGCAAAAGCTATCAATTATACACTTACAATATTTGATAATTTAGAAAGGTACACAGCAGATGGAAAGTTTGAAATTGATAATAATATGATTGAAAATTCTATCAGACCACTGGCTTTAGGACGAAAGAATTATATGTTCGCCGGTAATCACCTTGCTGCTCAAAATTATGCTATGATGTATTCATTCTTTGCAACCTGCAAAACTACAGGAGTTAATCCTCAAGAATGGCTCGAAGATGTACTTGATAGAATTCAAGATTATAGAATCAATATGCTACATGAATTACTTCCTCACAATTGGAAGAAATCTCAAAATTCTTTACCTGTACTTTAGCGGATGCTTACTTTTCTTTGGTATATACTGTCTAATTAGCCCATTTAGATTTTCATTAGATCCTCT
>CAZDQR010000455.1:0-2121 GCA_964507315.1 uncultured Roseivirgaceae bacterium | reverse complement strand
AACCCCAAAGGCTACTGGTACTATGTCGACCATGCATCTAGCTCAAAAAACCCTTTCATCAGCCTAAGAAACTCCCTCTGGCTTAAGCTACTCTACACCTTCTTTAGGTATCATTGCAAAATAGAGGCCAAAAGCCTTTGCAACATACCTTCCATATTTAAGAAACAAGGCCTAATACCATTTCTTGATAAACAAATGAACCATGGGCTTCTAGAAGCCAGACTATGGCGAAAATCGAAAACTTCAGAGATCCTTAGCCCTGAAGGGCTTAAAATAAGCCTATAATATGGTCGGGGCGGCAGGATTCGAACCTGCGACTTCATGCTCCCAAAGCATGCGCTCTACCAGACTGAACTACGCCCCGAAATACCATGCCACTAAAACCACTTAAAATTCTACTTTTGTCAAACTATTTTTCGTGTTTTTAGAATTTTTATCTAATTTCTGGTACAATAATTAAGATTCATTCTAAAAAATCAACGTACTTCTTCTTCCAGTCCTTAATCTTACGTATATAGTAATCTGGATGATAAGGATAGTTTTCCTTATCATAATCATCTAAAGCACGAGCTACCTGCCAGTCGGGCATACGCTTCGTCTCGCCTTTTGTAATGTAATAAGAAACAGCACTTCCCATCATCGGCACCTGTTTCATCTTCAACGCTACTTCCAATGAAGCACGCCTTGACTTCCCCTTACGCTCTACATTCTCTAAATATTTCTTGGGATTTTGACTCAAATACTCCTTTTTAGCCAACAATTCTATATCCATTTTCCCAGACATTATCTGTTCTTCAAATTGTGCCAATAAATCTAATGGTTTTTCTTTCCCAACCCCCAACAAATGATAAATCAAACAATACGTCATGTGCTTTAAAAATGGCTCCTGTCCCCGCGATTTCAACCCTGACCCTTTTACAATTACACGCTCTGCGTCATAAAGCGCATAATTCTTTGCCTTATAACAAAACATTGCTGGGTAACTCCCATCAAACTCTAAATCGACACCATCTGGAAGCACATCAATCACCTTACCTAATAATTCTTCTGGCTTATCGAAATAAACATCTGAACTTAAATAAATCCCATCTGTATCTGCCTCTAAAACATGGCAACCCATATCAGAAAAACGCTCAATCAATGCCTGTAATAACTCTCGGCCTTTTGCAGTAACCTCTGCAGCCAAATCACCATCACCAAATCGCGCACCCATAAATCCTAGATAGCCATAAAACGAATTAATCAAAATCTTATAACTCATCTGACGCGCCTCATACTCCATTCTCAAATTAGGATCCTTTTCCTCTTTAGCCAAAACTTTATACTTCAAGCGATACTCCCTTAACTCTTTTATCATAGGAATGAAAACCCCTAACTGATCATTTTCTGGATCCCTTCCAAAATGAAGCAATAAACTCGGATACAACGAAGCTACATCATAGTGTAATACATTTTTAAATACACCCACCTCAAAACTTTTAGCATAACCACCGGCAAATGGAGCTATTGCATTCGGAACCGGCAATGAATGCCCTTCATGATAGTATTTTTCCAAAAACAACAAATCCACCTTCGCGCCTGTTCCTCTTAACGAAATTTCCTGCAACGTCATCGGGAAGTTTTTTGCCTGCGCCACATAGGTAGGTAATAAAATAGACGCCAACCCCTCTGTTTCACGCAAATCATCACCTAAATAATCTAAAAATGTTTGCCGATCCTCAAAATATGCCTTTTGAATATCTCCCGGAGCCAAGTAAGTGCGATCGTCTTCTTTTTTAGTAATCCCCAGTGACTTCGCTACTTCTTTTAAAGAATATGAATTCAGAGCTCTCGCGGTTAAGTCATAAATTTGAACCATCAAGTAAGTATCAAAAACCGTTCTCCCTGGAATATCACATCGAGTGAAATCAACGGTACGCTCAGCTATCCTAATTCGACTCTTACGAAACGTTGCCTCCTGTCCAAAACGACCCCAATTACAAGCCATTTTCAACCTTTTTGAGCGTTGATGCAAGTAGTTCAAATCAAAATTAAAAATATTATGCCCCTCTATAATATCCGGGTCTTCATCTTTCAACACCTCATGCAATTGCTCCAGCAAAAACCGCTCTCCCTCATCGG
>CAZDQR010000454.1:0-2129 GCA_964507315.1 uncultured Roseivirgaceae bacterium | reverse complement strand
GCTTTTATAGCAGCGCCTACTTTGTGTGCCCGAGTTAGGTTTTGAGTCCACACCGTGGCAGAAAGACCGTATTTAGTGCTGTTGGCCAAGGCGATAGCTTCTTCTTCGGTATCAAAAGGTTGCACGGTAACAACTGGGCCGAAGATTTCTTCTTGGTTGGTACGGCAAGTTTCGTTAAGGCCAGTAATAACAGTGGGTTGTACAAAATATCCGTTTTTACATCGGCCTTCGGGGTTAAAGGCATTGCCACCAACTAACACTTTTCCACCTTCCAATCGAGCCAAACTTATATAATGTAAAATCTTTTCTTGGTGTTGTTCACTTACCACTGCTCCCGTTTTAGTAGCTTCCTCTAATGGGTCACCCACCTGCATGGCTTTTACTTTGGTAACAAAGGCTTCTAAAAATTTATCGTAGATACCACGTTGCACGTAAATTCTGGAACCACATAAGCAAATTTGCCCTTGGTTGGCAAAAGAAGAACGCAAAGTGGTGTTAAGTGCATCGTCAAAATCACAATCATCAAAAATAATGTTGGGGTTTTTACCCCCAAGCTCTAAGGATAATTTCTTAAACATAGGAGCTGCTATGCTAGCAATTTTTTGTCCAGTGCTTGTGCCACCAGTAAACGAAATAGCAGGAATTTTTGGGTGAGCCACAATAGCTTCTCCAACTTGTTGGCCAAGGCCATGTACAATATTTAAAACTCCAGCAGGTAAACCTGCTTCTATGCAAATTTTACTAAGCAGATAGGCACTCATTGGTGTGATCTCAGAAGGCTTGGCCACTACGCAATTTCCGCTTGCAAGGGCAGGAGCAATTTTCCACGTAAATAAATAGAGAGGCAAATTCCAAGGAGAAATACAACCTGCAATACCTAGTGGTTCACGAACTGTGTAATTTATGCCTTTGTTAGGTGTAATATGTGCGTTGGTACTTTGGTTAATAATGGCTTTAGCATAAAACCTAAAATTGGCAGAGGCTCTAGGAATATCAACGGCTCTTGCTAAGCTAATGGGTTTTCCATTATCAATGCTTTCTGCTTTGGCAAGAGCTTCAAGATTTTTATCTATAAGGTCGGCTACTTTTAGTAATGCTTCAGACCTATCTTCGATAGGCAATGCAGCCCAAGCATCCTTGGCTTTTTCAGTTGCTTGTACAGCCAGTTCTACATCGGCTGCATTCGAGTCTGGTATGTAAGAATATACTTCCCCAATGGCCGGGTTTATATTATCTAAATATTTGCCAGTAGTTGGCTCTATTAGTTTGCCATCGATATAGTTTAGTATTCTTTCCATAATTCTCGATTTTACTTTATACTTTTTTTTATTCTGAGGAACGAAGAATCTTTTTTTTGCATCACTTTACTTTAGTAGAAGATGCTTCATTACTTAGCATAAGAAAAGAAACATTGGCTTTAGAGGAAATCTCATCATTACATTTAAATGTGGAATTACACATTGAAAATTACTAATTGACCATTAGCTAAAGGCACCCTGTTCTTCCTCCATCCACCGGCACATTAATTCCATTAATATAACCTGCTGAAGGTGAAGCCAAAAATGCCACAGCAGCTCCTACTTCGTTCGCTTCTGCAAATCGCTTAGCAGGCACTTCTGCCTTCATTGCGTCACTAACTTCTTCAATGGTTTTACCAAGTTTATTAGATTTATTTTCAATGATTGAACTTAATCTTACTGTGTTGGTTGCACCTGGCAATACATTATTTACAGTAATGCCAAAGCAGCCTAATTCGTTGGCTAATGTTTTACTCCAACTAGCCACCGCTCCACGGATGGTGTTGGATACGCCCAAGCCATTAAGTGGCATTTTTACCGAAGTAGAAATTATATTGATAATTCTTCCATAACCTTCAGAAACCATAAAAGGAGTTATAGCCTGTGCTAACAACTGGTTATTAATTAGATGATTAGAAAAAGCAGTGGTGAACTCCGAGATGTCAGCATCAACGGCCTTGCCTCCAGGAGGGCCTCCGGTGTTATTAACTAAAATATGAAACTCGTTATTGGTTGAGACAATTTGTTGTACTTGGGAATTATCCGAAAAATCTGCTACCAGAATGGTGTGCTTTTGATTTTGAGAACTATCTAAACTAGAAACAGCCTCTT
>CAZDQR010000453.1:0-2130 GCA_964507315.1 uncultured Roseivirgaceae bacterium | reverse complement strand
ACTAATTACTAACTCATTACTCAAAATAATAGTCGTTTATGTTAAATTTTATTAACCAATAAACGCTCTGTAGTACAGCCCAAAGGGTTAGCTACAGAGCGCATAGTAAATGTGAGTAGCGTTTGCTACTTACTCTATTTTTTCTTATGTCTATTTTTTCTTAAACGTTTTTTACGTTTATGTGTAGAAATCTTATGTCTCTTTCTTTTTTTACCGCAAGGCATAACTTTGTTGTTTTCTGCTGATGGTTCTACGTGAAACACCAACTGTTGTTTATAATTTATTTAATTTAGATACGCACCAACATCGGCTTCCACCTCTGCTAATAGATCTAATAATTTCAATTTTTTAAAGCGTTTAAACCTCTTTAGAGTGCCAGTAACTTAAACTTGCTCTTCTTTAGAAGCATTTTTAAATGCTTTATAATATATCAATCTAGTGTTTTTTTAATTTTCCTCGTTAGGAAAACGACTGGTAACCAGATGTTTAATACTGATTGCAGTATCAAACTGTTGCGTTTTCACACAATTGGTTGATAACTAGAGCGCAAAGGTAGAATAAAATTTAGGAATTATTGATACAAACCTGCTGCCTTTTAGCAATTTAATGCTAGAGGCTTTGGATATTGGTTTATTTACAAATACTGCTATTGGGTATTTTAGGATAAACTTAGGTTAATCGCTAAAAAAAATTCATTTATGAATTTACTATTCATAGCAGAAAAAATCTCTTTAATTTTCTTCCTTTTGTTATACTTTTAATACGTGAAGCAAATAATATCAATTTGTATTTTCTTAACTAGTGGATTAAACACGGTTTTTCCTCAAACCTCATTTATTAAAGGGCAAACCTATATCTGCCAACGCACTGTTGATACTATTATGATAGATGGGATTGGCAATGAAGCATCTTGGCAAAAGGCAAAATGGTCAAATTATTTTGTTAATATTGAAGGAGATAAAAAATCTGCGCCTTACTTGGATACTCAAGTAAAAATGTTGTGGGATGATGACTATTTTTACTTTTATGCCAAATTGGACGAACCTCATATTTGGGCAACCCTAAAACAACGTGATACCGTAATTTATTGGGATAATGATTTTGAGCTTTTTATAGACCCCAATGGCGACACGCATAATTATTATGAATTGGAAGTAAATGCTCTAAATACAGTGTGGGATCTGATGCTAACCAAGCCCTACCGAGATGGAGGAAAGGCCATTACTTCCTGGGATATATCGGGCTTAAAAACTGCAGTTCATATTGAAGGCACCTTGAATAACACAAATGATACAGATCAATTTTGGAGTGTTGAAGTGGCCATTCCTTGGGAAAATTTATTGGAAACGTTCCCTAAAAAGCAAAGAGAAATTGCAGGGAAAGAAATGCGATTAAATTTCTCTCGAGTACAATGGGAAACGGATATTGTTGAGGGCAAGTATATTAAGAAAAAGCAACCAGAGTATAACTGGGTGTGGTCGCCACAGCGAGCAATTGCCATGCACGAGCCTGAGTTTTGGGGTAGGGTGTATTTTTCGCCCGAGCAAGCAGGTTCAAAAAAAGAAATAGAGTTTGATGAAGAGTCAGAGCAAATAAGACAATTACTGTATAGTATTCATCGTAAACAACGGAGTTTATTAAAAACAACAGGTAGTTTTAGTACCTCAAAAGATGAATTACTTGACCCAATACCTCAACTAAATTATGCGTTAATTGAATGGACTTTAGAGGCCGACCAATATTGGTATCATGTTAAAATGAAAGATGTATTTAACCCAAGTGTGTTTTGGCATATTGATGGGACTGGGAGAATTTGGAAAGAAAATGTTGCTAACTAATTCAAGCTTTTAGCACGAATCGGAATCCACACTTCTTCTTCAGAAGCCGGGTCAGTGTTTGAGTATTTTTCTCCTAAAACTTCAAAATGTGGTCGGTTATCAATAACATAGTTGGAGCTAGGCAGCCATTGATTAAAGATGTAATTAAATGTTTTTGCAAATTCACTTGGCAATCCTTTATGAAGAAAAACAGCATAAAGCCCTCCTTTCAAATGGAACTCTTCCAGCTCTGCAGGTACATCCTTAAAATTAGCAACTTCAATTAACGCCCATTTTTCAAATTCTATGGTTG
>CAZDQR010000452.1:0-2134 GCA_964507315.1 uncultured Roseivirgaceae bacterium | reverse complement strand
CATTCTTACAAAACCTTCTACTTTTGGTTTTATCAATCCATTTTCGATGGCCATTGTAATGGTACCAATGGTGCCGTGCCCACACATGGGCAAGCAGCCACTAGTTTCAATAAATAACACCCCCACATCGTTTTGCGAATCAGATGGTGGGTATAAAATACTGCCCGACATCATATCATGCCCTCGTGGCTCAAACATCAACCCTTTACGAATCCAGTCAAATTCTTTTAAAAAATGCAAGCGTTTTTCGCTCATGGAAGCTCCAACTAATTCTGGACCTCCCTCCTGGACTAACCGAACAGGATTGCCACAAGTGTGGCCATCAATGCATGTGAAAGTACTTGCCATTAGATCGAATCGGTTGAATATTTGCCATCGAGCAAACGCATTATTTGCAAAGGATTTTCATTTTGAAGTGCTTTTGGCAATAATTCATTTGGTGTATTTTGATAACTTACTGGTCGTGTAAAACGTTTGATGGAATGGATGCCAACTGCTGTAAACCGAGTATCTGTAGTAGCAGGAAATGGGCCACCATGGTGCATGGAAGCACAAACTTCTACCCCAGTCGGCACGCCATTAAAAATCAAACGACCTACCTTTTGCTCCATCAAATTAATAGCTTCAGTATGATTTTTAAAATCAGTTGAATCTCCCATAATCGTTCCAGTAAGCTGTCCATTTAAGGAACTTATACACGCACTTAACTCTTCGCTATTTTCGCATTCTATCAACATTGAAAATGGGCCAAATACTTCTTCATGCAGCGCAGGGTTTGTAATAAAATCAGATCCCTTTGCCAAAGCTACCATCGGCCTTCCTTGGCCTTGTTCAGAAGCGGTTTCCGATTGGCTGAGTAATTGAACAGCAGATTCATTTAGCATATTACTCGACTTTTGGGCAAATGCTTCTCCAATTCCTTTATGCAACATAGTATCGGGATTAGTTTGAGTCAAGGCCGTAGATAGCTTATCTTTAAAACTATCTAGCTCTTTACCTTTAATACCAAACAATAAACCGGGGTTGGTGCAAAACTGCCCAACTCCTAATGTTATGGAACCTGCATAATCAATGGCTATTTGTTCCGATTTAGACTTTAAGGCTTCAGGCAGTAATACTACCGGGTTGGTACTGCCCATTTCGGCAAATACAGGAATTGGGTTTGGTCTTTTGTTAGCTATATCGAACAAAGCTCTACCACCTGCTAAGGAGCCTGTAAAGCCAACAGCCGTTGTGCTTGAATGCTCTACCAATGCTTGGCCAATTTTAAATCCATTATCGAAAACAAGAGAAAATACACCTTCTGGCATATTCGTTTTTTTAGCGGCAGCGGCAATTGCTTGCCCTACCAATGCACTCGTTCCAGGATGGGCAGGATGTGCCTTTACCACTACTGGACAACCAGCAGCCACAGCTGCAGCTGTGTCTCCACCGGCAACCGAATACGCTAATGGAAAATTACTTGAGCCAAATACGACAACAGGCCCCAAGCCCACCATCATTTTACGGATATCAACTCTAGGAATTGGTTCTCTATCCGGAATGGCGGTATCGATGGATGCTTCCACCCAATCTCCACCCTTAATATGATTAGCAAACATTCGTAGCTGCCCAACAGTTCTGCCTCTTTCACCCAATATTCTAGCTTGAGGCAATCCAGTTTCATCGCAAGTATGTTGAACCAATTCCTCCCCGAGGTTTTCCATTTCTTCAGCGATGGCCTCTAGAAAAGAAGCTCTTTTTGCCCAATCCATTTTGCTAAAGGGATGAAATGCCTTTTGAGCTTTAGCCATTGCATTATTTACATCGGTTTCAGAGGCAATGTAAAATTCATCGGCAATTGATGTATTGGTTTTGGGGTTTACTCCCTGCAGCGTTTGACCTGTTCCCTTCGAGAAATCGTACCCTATAATGTTTCTTGTTTCCATATTAATATCTTTTAAAATCACAGTATTACGAAGGACTAAGTTGCCTTCCTACTTTCTAAATTCATTTAAACGGGGATGCAGGAACAAGTCCGGCAAAGCAATAAGTAATTAGGTTTACCCGTACTTAATGTGCCCTATTTTCACTCACTATACCTTTCTACATTTCTTAAATTACTGGCAATGTAGGCCTAGAATCAATTCCTTTT
>CAZDQR010000451.1:0-2164 GCA_964507315.1 uncultured Roseivirgaceae bacterium | reverse complement strand
ACCCACGCTTTTGAATAGTTGAAATTGTTGGCGCATATGTAGACGGACGTCCAATACCTAATTCCTCTAATTTCTTAACCAAACTAGCCTCAGAATATCTTGGTGGATGCATTGTAAAACGTTGTACACCTTGTGCAGATTCTAACGTTAGGTTATCACCTTCCGCCATTGCTGGTAACATCCCTGATTCAGCAGGGTTCTCTACATCTTCATCGGTAGAAATTTGATATACTTTTAAGAATCCATCAAATTTGATCACCTCACCTTGTGCAGTAAATTGTTTATCGGCTAAACTTACACCGATTTTAACAGTCGTTTTCTCTAACTGCGCATCAGCCATTTGAGACGCAATCGTTCTTTTCCAAATTAATGAATATAAACGTTCCTCATTTCTATCTCCGCTAACTGAATCTTTATCTAAATAAGTTGGACGAATGGCCTCGTGAGCCTCTTGTGCACCTTTAGATTTTGTCGCGAATTTTCTTGGGTTTGAGTATTCTTTTCCATACATGGAAGTAATAGCATCTGCCGAAGCATCTCTTGCCAAATCAGAAAGATTAAAAGAATCTGTTCTCATGTACGTAATCTTTCCCGCCTCATACAAGTGCTGGGCTACAACCATTGTTTGATTTACCGAGAAACCCAGTTTTCTTGAAGCTTCTTGTTGCAACGATGATGTTGTAAATGGTGGTGCTGGTGATTTTTTAGCTGGTTTACTTACCACACTATTCACGGTAAAAGAAGCGTCTTTACATTTCTCTAAAAACTCTTGCGCTTCTATTTCAGATTTAAATTTTTCTGAGATATTGGCTTTCACAGCCGATCCATTATCTAAATTGAATAACCCTGTAACGCGGTAAAAAACTTCTGATTTATAATCTCTAATCTCTCTTTCGCGCTCAACAATTAAACGAACGGTTACCGACTGCACACGCCCTGCAGATAAAGATGGTTTAACTTTTCTCCATAAAACGGGAGACAATTCAAAACCTACCAATCTATCTAACACTCTACGTGCTTGTTGCGCTTTTACTAAATCAATATCAATTTCACGTGGATTCTCAACGGCTTTTTTAATAGCTGTTTTAGTAATCTCATGAAAAACGATTCTTTTTGTGTTTTCTGGTTTTAATCCTAAAACCTCGCTCAGGTGCCAAGAAATAGCTTCTCCCTCGCGATCCTCATCCGTTGCTAACCAAACAATGTCTGCTTTTTTCGCGATAGATTTCAGTTCTGCAACGATCTTTTTCTTGTCAGGAAGCACATCATAATTGGGCTCGAAATTATTCTCTACATCAATAGCCACGCCCTTTTTGGCTAAATCTCTTACGTGACCGTAACTTGATTTTACTGTAAATCCTTTCCCTAAAAATCCTTCGATGGTTTTTGCCTTTGCAGGCGACTCCACTATTACCAAATCCATATATGCGGTGCTTTAAAAACGTCTATACCTTATTGTATAGGCTGCAAATTAAACAAATTAAAAACGAGATAAACAAACCTAAAAACCACACTTTACATTCTACCCGTTGATTTAAAGCATGTTAAAATTGATATTATATTTATTCTGCCACTATGTCATATTTCTAGATTTGGTTAATTTCGCAGCCACAAAAAACATACATTTATAGAATGGAAGAATTACTCGGTCAAAATAAAGTTATTGATGAATCTCGTCAAGGTGAAGCCACCATGATGCAGAACGAAGGAACTGAGAAAAAGAAGAAAATGTATATTGAGAACTACGGTTGTCAAATGAATTTTTCAGATAGTGAAATTGTAGCATCCATCCTTACCAAAGAAGGATATGAAACAACAACTGAAGAAAAAGAAGCTGATTTAATTTTAGTAAATACCTGCTCTATTCGTGAAAATGCGGAAACTAGAGTAATGAGACGCTTAGGTCAGTTTAAGCAAGCTAAAAAACAAAAGCCAGGACTTATTATAGGCGTTTTAGGCTGTATGGCTGAACGTATGCGAGAAACTATTCTAGAAAAAGAAAAGCTTGTTGATATTGTAGCAGGCCCTGATGCGTATCGTGATTTACCCGGTTTAATTGAGGAAGCTACAGAAGGTAGAAAAGCCGTAAACGTACTATTATCTAGAGAAGAAACCTATGCAGAAATAAGCCCAATTCGCTTAAGTTCAAATGGAGTTACCGCCT
>CAZDQR010000450.1:0-2183 GCA_964507315.1 uncultured Roseivirgaceae bacterium | reverse complement strand
AGATATGCAATTTACAAAGATTATATTATGTAGCTAAGTGATTATCTCTATAGTTTATTATTGGAATAAATTATGGAGGACATACATAAAGGTGTTTTTAATCCAAGGTTTTCTTTTGGTTCCGCCCAACTGGTACCCCCTTCAGTTGAAAATGATATTAGTTTATGAAGTTTATCATGTGATTCGCTCATAGGTATTTGAGCTCGCGTTATCATTATTAGATTTCCAAGTGAATCGGCTTGTGCAATTTCTGTTTCATTACCTACACCAACGTTTTTTGACTTTGTCCATGTTAATCCATTGTCAGTACTAATAATTGCAAAAGCTCCAGTGCTATTATAACCTGGTATTAGTAGTTTGCCAGTATTTGGTCCTTTGGTAATTTGAATGCCATGCCCTGGCCCCATGGCTCCATCTCCAAATTTTTGAGGTTTGTTCCACGTAATTCCGCCATCATTGCTATTTATATAATAAGTGTGATAGCCATTTACTCGTGCAAAATCTCCTGCTAGGTAAAACATCCAGAACAGGCCAGTAGTTGTATCAAATACTGGAGTAGGGTTGCCAACCTTACCTATTCCTTTCTCCCAAGATTTTGTTACTGCAATGCTAGACCAGGAAATGCCTGCATCTTGGCTAATGCGTTGTACTAAATCAATATCGCCATGGTCTAAAGAGCCATTCCTTCTTGCTTCAGCAAAAATCAGTACTCTATCTTTGGCTAATATTTCTCCATTGGCTAATTTACTTCCTTCAGGAATTACATAGATAGATGGAATTCTAAAAATATCGTAGCCCGCATCTTTAGCACTAAATAAGTGTGAAACATGTTCTTCTTCAACTCCAAATTTGAATGGAGTTTGCAGTTTATTCCAAACAAATAACGAAGCGGGAATAGCTAATACAAGGAGGGTAGTTAAGTAAGACGACTTGTTAGTAGATACTTGAATAAGCTCTATTGCAAAGCGAATAATGTAGATTACAAAGGCCGCTAATACTAAGTATATAACATCGTCATAACCCGAAAAGGGCTGAAAATAATCGTAAAGAGCAGATTCCAAAAAAACAATAATCAATATAGCGCTTGAAGCAATAAAGAATAATGGTTTAAAATAAACCTCAAAGCTATGGAGTTTAGTGCGCTTATAATTGACCTCTAAAAAAGGCATTCCTAATAAGGCGATAACCAGCATTATCAAGGAGATATTTAAATACAATCCTTTAATGATAGGGTTGTTATAGTTTAAAAAATTTGCAGTAGCAACCGCCAATAATAGAGCAGCAATAAATGAAATTATTATTTTTACTGAGTTAAGTATTTTCATTTTTGTTCTTTCTTTCTGTAACCCGTTAATTGCTACCCTAAAAAATAACCACTACTTTTTTGGTGATAAAATAGCAGCCCATCCACCGCTTTGAGTGAGCTTAATAGTTATGGAATCACCTCTAGAAACCGTCTTTGTTTCTTTCTTGTAATCATTTCGCCATCAACAATTACAGAAAATTTAATAGATTCATCCAATACAACCTCTACTTTAATTGATTTGTTGGGTGATACTATTTCGTATTGTTTTTGGGCAAACACATTGCTATTCGATACTAATAATGCGGCAATAACTATCATCGAAATTTTCATAAGTTTCAGAAGTAAAGCATTCATAAGTAGTAGTTTTATTCTTTAATATAAATGTAATTTATTTCTACTTCAGGAGTTGAATTTCCCTTATTCGATTTAATAGTTACCAAAGCTCCTCCTTGCATGTCTTCATGAAAATAGCTCGTATGTCCTGTTTTTAACCCGTAGGATAATTGGATACCTTGCCAGTTAACCGACAAATCGTTTATATGATCGTGGCCGCAAAAAACGTGGGTGGTGCTTTCCAAGTTTTTCATTTCGGTGAATAGCCCTGTATTAACTTTAGCGGCTGCAACACCTTCTTTATTAATGCCAACGACTTCGCTCGAATCGATTGTGCCATCTGCTACTGCTTTAGCTGCGTCATCAAATTCTAATAATGGAATGTGAAAAAAGCACATAGAAGGAACAACCTTGCCTTCCTGTGGATTGAATTCTCCATATTGAGCCTTGCTCACACCTTTAATTTGCCAGTTAGAGATAGTCATTTAAGCACATACTAATTTAGAATGCTCAATATTGTCAGCCATCACCATTCTATTGATTA
>CAZDQR010000449.1:0-2183 GCA_964507315.1 uncultured Roseivirgaceae bacterium | reverse complement strand
CTTTGCACTATGCCACAAGATAAACAAGACATACGTAAACTATCAGTTGATGAACTGAAAACATTTTTTATAGACAAAGGAGACAAAGCCTTTCGTGCTAAACAAGTGTATGAATGGTTGTGGCAAAAATCTGCTACCAATTTCGAGCAAATGACTAATTTATCAAAGGCTACTCGCGATATGCTCGAATCGAATTTCATCATTAATAATGTTATTGTTGAAGATGAACAAAAGAGCAATGACCGGACGATAAAATCATCGCTTCAATTATTTGATGATAATATTGTGGAAGGTGTTTTGATACCCACCACTAAGCGAATGACGGCTTGTATATCTTCGCAAGTTGGCTGTTCTTTAAGTTGCACGTTTTGTGCTACGGGAAAACTAGATCGTAAGCGAAATTTGGATGCTTCAGAAATCTATGACCAAGTTGTTCTCATTAAGAATCAGGCAGAAAAAGAATATGAACAACCCTTAACTAATATAGTATATATGGGAATGGGTGAGCCTCTGCTAAATTATGCCAATGTACTTAAATCGGTAGAGCATATCACTTCGCCTGAAGGCTTGGGCATGAGCCCTAGACGTATCACAATTTCTACAGCTGGTATTGCTAAAATGATACGTAAACTGGGTGACGATGAAGTTAAATTTAACTTGGCCGTTTCGTTGCACGCAGCCAACGACATTAAGCGTAATAAAATTATGCCTATTAATGAAACTAACTCATTAATAGAATTGAGGGATGCGCTTAAGTATTATTACTCCAAGACAAAAAATCAAGTTACGTACGAGTACATTCTCTTTTATAATTTTAATGATTCGTTAGAAGATGCCGAAGAGCTTTATCAGTTTACAAAGCATATTCCATGTATGGTTAATATTATAGAATACAACCCTGTGGCTGATACCCCATTTGCCAAGGCCGAAGAAAAAGCGCTGGATAAATTTGCAGCTTATTTAGACAAACGTGGTGTGATAGTTAAAGTAAGAAGAAGCAGAGGCAAAGATATTGATGCGGCTTGTGGACAGTTAGCGGGAAAGAAAAACTAAATAAAAGACGTTAGATATTAGATAATTAGACAGTGGATAAAAAATAAACAAAGTAATCTTGTTTCTAAACTTCTTACGTCTCAATTCAAAAATATGAAAATAGCAATTATAGCACACGATGGTAAAAAAGCTGATATGGTTCAGTTTTTACTAGATCATAAAGAACAATTAGCTAAAGTTGATTTAGTTTCTACAGGCACCACCGGTAGCCACGTACTAAAAGCAGGATTATCCGTTACGCCATTACTTTCTGGCCCACTTGGTGGAGATGCCCAAATAGCAGCTATGGTGGCCGAAGGCAAAATGGATATGGTAATTTTCTTTAGAGACCCATTGGGTAAACACCCTCACGAACCTGATGTGCAAATGTTGCTACGCCTTTGCGATGTACATAACGTACCATTGGCTACCAATCCAGCTACTGGCAGTATTTTATTGAATAATTTTAAGGCATAAAAAAAAAGGAGTGCAAAACACTCCTTTTTTTTTATGCAATTGATATTGTCATTACTCAATTAAAGGAACTTCACTGGCAATTTGCACATCAATGAGCAATTGCACTTGGTTCATTATTTGAATAAAGCGAGCAGCTTGACGTGCCCCCATTATTTTTTTCATTTTTTTATACGTTGCCTTCTGAATTTTTAACTGCTTTGCTTTACTTGACATGTAAGTAGAAGCAATTTCATCCGCAATATCGTCTGTAAGCTTATCGTAATTATCAGCAAATTTTTCAATGTTTTTTGCACGCATATCTATTAAGGTGTTTGTAGAAGTTTCGTACTCCCCATAAGCTTCCCAAAAGGCCGTCTTATTTTCTTCTTTAATATCCATTGCTTCAGCAACAAGCTGTCTTTTTTCCTTATTAAGATCTTTCTTTAATAAATCTAATAACTCTTGTGCTTGTGAGCTCCCAATAGAGAACATAAAAACACCTAATACAATCGCTAACTTTCTCATTTTTATTTATAGTTTATTGTTAATGTAATTTTAATATGCTTTTGCAAAAATAACTCTCCCGTTCGAAGGATTTCCAGAAATAATGCATTCACCTAGTTCTTTGTCCCCTTCCAACGGAATTAAACGAATAGTTGCCTTCGTCTCATTTTTAATTTGCTCTTCCGTTTCTT
>CAZDQR010000448.1:0-2206 GCA_964507315.1 uncultured Roseivirgaceae bacterium | reverse complement strand
AACCACATAATTGTAAGGCTACTAAATAAGAATATGCTAATTCCAGTTAAAAAAACTGCGATAATAAAGAATATCCCCAAGCCATAAAAAAAGGTCAACCCTTTAGCCATTCCATTCCC
Organism: uncultured Roseivirgaceae bacterium; assembly: GCA_964507315.1. GTDB lineage: Bacteria > Bacteroidota > Bacteroidia > Cytophagales > Cyclobacteriaceae > JAKISE01. The sequence continues at coordinate 2,087 of CAZDQR010000448.1, read as the reverse complement.
AGCAGCATCACTGCCTGTATTTTTTTCTATTTGAGAATACAATTGCAGCTCGTATAAACAGCAATGTATATATTGCTACCCCTGCACCAATAATAATATTTGCCTCCATTAATTAATCCTGTAATGTTTTATAAAAGTACTGTCTTCTAACTTAAAGTGATTTTAGTTTTTTAGCAAAGTAATGATGTGAACTTCTTTTGGGTAACAGCTCAATCTTTACAAAAATTAATAATGACGACAACTGGTAAACTCCTCAAAAAAAGAAAATCTACTCAATTTATTAAAAAAATATATTTCTCTTTACCTTTGTGCCATTAGGGGGTGCCTTATAATACCAGGCTGAGAATATACCCAATGAACCTGATGCCGATAATGCGGCCGTAGGAAGTTTGGATAGACGAAAGATTAGAGACCCCTATCTCTAATTATGTTTAACCTATAGAGTACATAAACAAATGAAAAATTTAATGCTAGCAGCAGCCTTGTTGCTAAGTGCAAACGTGTTTGCACAAACAAAAATCAATGGAAAAATTATTGATAACGAAACTAAAGAACCCTTAGTTGGTGCAACAATTCAGTTGATTAACACCAATAAATCTACATTAAGTAATAGGCTAGGTGAATTCAATTTTAATAGCTTAAAAGCCAATTCTTACACAATCCAAATTCAATATGTTGGATATGAAACACTTGAGCAAACCATTAGTACAAATGAAGATCTGCAAACCTTTTCTCTTGAAACCTCTTCCATTTTAACCGATGAGGTAATAATTACCGCAACTAGAGCTTCAGAAAAAGCTCCAGTTACATTTACAACTATTGAAAAAAAGGAAATAGAAAAACAAAATTATGGCAAAGACTTTCCTTACTTATTAGAAAGCACGGCCTCTGTTGTAACTACTTCAGATGCAGGTGCTGGAGTTGGTTATACAGGCATTAGAATTAGAGGCAGTGATGCAACACGTGTAAATGTCACTCTCAATGGCATTCCGTATAACGATTCCGAATCACAAGGAGTGTATTGGGTGGATTTACCAGATATTGCCTCTTCAGTAGAATCAGTACAAGTTCAACGAGGAGTGGGAACTTCTACAAACGGTGCGGGTGCATTTGGTGCTTCTATCAATATTCAGACAGGCGCTTTAAAAGCTAAACCATACGCCACCCTAGATAATAGTTTTGGTAGTTTTAATACCCGAAAACACACCTTAGTAGCTGGCACAGGGTTGCTAAACGATCACTTTACCATTGACGGTCGGCTTTCTAAAGTAGTATCTGATGGCTACTTAGATAGAGCTAATTCTGATCTTACTTCCTATTATTTATCTGCAGGATATTATGGCAAAAAAACAATGCTTAAACTCAACATCTTCTCTGGAAAGGAAGTGACCTATCAATCTTGGTATGGCACTCCAGAATCTAGAGTTAATAACGATGAGCAAGGAATGCTGGATTATATAAGCCGGAATGGATTGGATGCGGAAGAAGCGGGCAATTTATTAACATCTGGTAGAACGTATAATAACTACACTTATGATAATCAAGTGGATGATTATACTCAAACTCATTACCAGCTATTATACGCTTGGGATATATCTTCAGAAATAACTTGGAACACCGCCTTGCATTACACTAAAGGAAAAGGATACTACGAGCAATATAAAAAAGAGCAAGACTTAGATGACTACGGATTTGAGAGACCAATTATAGGAATCGATACTGTTTTTTCAACCGACTTAATAAGAAGAAGGTGGCTAGATAATAATTTTTATGGCGTTACATTCTCAATGGATTACACCCCTTCAAACACCCTCAATGTATTACTTGGTGGAGCTTGGAACCAATATGATGGAGATCATTTTGGAGAAATTATTTGGGCACAATATGCAGGAGATGTTGCCATCCGAGATCGATATTATGAAAATAATGGACTTAAAACAGATTTTACCATCTATAGTAAAATGAATTGGGAGCCAATTTCTAACTTAACTTTATTTGTTGATTTGCAGTATCGAAAAGTTGGATACTCCTTACAAGGGATTGATAGTGATAGGCAAGCGATAAGTCAAGACCATAATTTTGATTTT
>CAZDQR010000447.1:0-2207 GCA_964507315.1 uncultured Roseivirgaceae bacterium | reverse complement strand
GGGCAAAAACGCCTTTGGCTGCCGTGTTTGCTGCCGTGTCGCTCTTATTAATATTAGTATTTGTGGCACCATTAACAGCCTATTTGCCAATAGCAGCAATGAGTGGAATTGTATTAATTGTAGCCTATAACTTAATTGATATTAAGAGCATTATTCAAATATTTAAAACGAGCAAGGCTGAAGCTTCTGTGTTTTTAGTTACCATGCTATCAACCTTGTTTTTAGAATTGGAATTTGCCATTTATATGGGCATACTCATGTCTTTGATTTTTTATCTTAAAAAAACGGCCAGTCCACACATAGTTACGCTTGCTCCTGATATGGAAAATGAACATCGGGCTTTTGTTAATATCGAGCGGAGGCCTGTGCCTACTTGTCCTCAGGTAAGAATTATTAGAATTGATGGCTCCTTATTTTTTGGTGCTGTTAATACAGTCGAAGAGTTTTTAGCTAACGTATTCGAAGCAGGAGAACCTGATTTACTTATTGTGGGTAATGGTATTGGGATGATCGATTTGGCGGGTGCCGAGATGTTAGAGCGCGAAGCAGAAAAAAGGAAGCTTGCGAATAGAGGGTTTTACATCTGCTCTTTGAGAAAACCAGTAAGAGACTATTTGGAAAAAGGAGGCTTTTCTCAGTCAATTGGGGTTGATAATGTGTTCGAAACCAAAATAGGGGCCATACAAGAGATATATAATAAGTTAGATAAAAACATTTGTGCTACCTGCACAGCGCAAATTTTTAATGAATGCAAAAAATAATGAGTAAGGAGTTGGTAGATCAAGGAGAATTGGAAAAAGCGGCATTTGTGTTAAAAACAATAGCGCATCCTACCCGCTTGGCCATAATTGATTACCTATCTAAAGAAGGGCAAAAAAGGGTTTCTGAAATATGCCAAGAACTTGATTTGGAGCAATCATTAGCTTCCCACCATCTTAACACCATGAAACTCAAAGGAGTACTCGGTAGCAATAGAGATGGCAAGAGTGTTTTTTATTATTTAAAACTGCTTGAAGTAACTCAAATTTTGGGTTGTATTGATAATTGCAACTTATCATTTAAGATTGGAGATTGAATCGTTAATTAATGAATAAAAAAGTAACAACTGCATTATTACCGTTCTTAAGCTGGTGGCCTTTGGTTAACAAAGATTCACTTAAAGCTGATTTAGGAGCAGGTATTACCAATGCAATTGTTGTTTTGCCACAGGGAGTAGCATTTGCTATGATTGCAGGCTTGCCCCCAATTTATGGTTTATACACGGCTATTGTTGTGCCTATAATTGCCGCCTTATTTGGCTCTTCTCTTCATTTGATATCGGGTCCTAATACAGCAGTATCGCTGGTGTTTTTTGCAGTACTTAGCCAATTTGCAGAGCCTGGTTCTCTTAATTTTATAGAACTAGCTTTTGTGCTTACTTTTATTTCGGGCGCTATTCAGTTAATTATGGGTATTGCCCGGTTGGGGAGCTTGGTAAATTTTGTATCAAATGCAGTTATTGTTGGTTTTACAACTGGGGCAGCCGTACTTATTGTTACAAGCCAAATAAAGCATGTTTTTGGGTTGGCTATTCCTAAGGGGGTAAGTTTTGTAGAGATTTGGCAATATTTGTTTACACATCTATCCTCCATAAATTATTGGGTGCTTGGTATTGCTTTAGCTACTTTATTTTCAGCTCTTCTATTTAAGATGGTGGCAAAAAAAATATCGTGGCTCCCTCATTTATTATTAGCCATGGTGGTAGGTAGTTTACTTGCTTATTATTTAAATAATGGAGATAGAGGTATTGCTTTAATTGGCAAATTACCTTCTGGATTACCCTCATTTCATTTTCCAAATCTTACCTATGCTAAAATTATTGAGCTAACACCAAGTGCGTTTGCTGTCGCCTTATTAGGGTTAATTCAAGCCATCGCCATAGCAAAATCCATTGCCATTAAATCGCATCAACAGTTAGATGCTAACCAAGAGTTTATAGGCGAGGGCCTATCTAATATGGTGGGTAGTATGTTTATGTGTTATGCCAGTTCGGGTTCTTTTACCAGGTCTGGAATTAATTATAGTGCTGGTGCAAAAACACCATTGTCGGCCATTTTTGCTGCGGTTGCTTTGGCTTTCATCCTATCATTAATTGCCCCACTTACCGCCTCTTTGCCCACTGCCGCCATGGCAGGTATCATTTTATTGGTTGCCTATAATCTCATCGA
>CAZDQR010000446.1:0-2210 GCA_964507315.1 uncultured Roseivirgaceae bacterium | reverse complement strand
GGTAAAACACCCCTGCTTCTGATATTAATCCTTCAAGATCTGCAACCAAGAGGTTACCATTCGTAGTGATTCTTTTGCCCGGATATTTTGGGCTCTTTTTATTAGATTCTTTTCCCATGACAGCGATAATTATATACTTTAAAAAATCTCTTTTGTAGAAGTACAAAAATACTCGATCTGGGAGGTCAATAAATATGACAGATATCAGCTTTACCCCTAGCATTTATGAGGTCTTTTTCGCTAGAAAGCTGTGTTTATTAGAACTGAAAAAGCATAGCTATATAGCTATGCTTTAAAATAGTAATTCACAATAATTGAAAGAGGCTATTTATTAGATAGCTTCTGATTCGTATCCTGCCTCCTTTATGAGAGCTTCCACCTCACTAGCTTCTCCTCCTTCTAGTTCTACTGTTAATACTCTGTCTTCACTTTCTAAATCAACAGTCCATTTTTTTATGGATTCATTTTTTTGAAAGAAAGGTGTTACAGTTGCGATACAACCATTGCACTTAATGTTTGTTTTGTATGTTAATATCTTTGTCATTATTGTATGTTTTTAATTGTTTGTTAACTTTTTAATTGTTTCGTGAGACACGAAACAAGGGTTAGGCCCTGAAATAAATTTAGGGTGACTAGTTGGCTACTATATTAATGGTTTCCATTTTACTCGTAAGCTATTTAAAACTACCGATACTGAGCTAAACGCCATTGCAGCTGCAGCTATCATTGGATTTAGCAAGAACCCATTAAAGCTGTACAGCACACCTGCAGCAATTGGTATACCTATTAAGTTATAAACAAACGCCCAGAACAAGTTTTGTTTCACTGCATTTACTGTCTGTTTGGATAAAGCCAATGCCTTAGGAATCGTCATTAAGTCGGAAGATATTAAAGTCATTTTGGCCACATCAATTGCTATATCAGAGCCTTTACCCATGGCTATACTAATGTCGGCCAAGGCTAATGCTTCCGCATCATTAATACCATCACCAACCATGGCTACCATCTTACCTTCTGCTTGCAACTCTTTAATAAAGGCTGCTTTTTGCGAAGGCATTACTTGTGCCTTGTACTGTGTAATTCCTACTTGTTCTGCAACAGCTTTGGCTGTTTGCTCATTATCACCAGTAAGCATGATTACTTCTATGCCTTTTTCTTGCATCACTTTTACAGCCTCTTTCGATGAAGCCTTGATTGGATCTGCAATGGCAAAAACACCAATTATTCCCTCATTCCTAGCAAAATAAACTACGGTATTCGCTTCACTTTGCCATTGAGTGGCATTTGTCTCAAGCTCTGGAGTAACCTTAATATTCGACTCGTCCATCAATTTTTTGTTCCCAATAAAATAGACTGTCTCATTATAAGAAGCCATTATTCCTTTGCCAGGCAAGTCTTCGATAGAAAAATCACCTTCCTCTTCTAATTTATAACTTCCATACTTGGCAGTTATAGCACTAGCTAAGGGATGGCCTGACTGAGATTCAATGTTGTTTAAAATAGCTTTGAGATCATCATCTTCTATTTCCCATTTCTCTTGAACTACGCTTGGAGCCCCTTCTGTAATTGTTCCTGTTTTATCGAGCACTAATATATTTATTAGATGCGCTCGTTCTAAACTCTCTGCATCTTTTACCAGAATATTATTATCTGCTCCTTTACCAACACCCACCATAATAGCGGTTGGGGTAGACAACCCAAGGGCACAAGGGCAAGCAATTACCAATACCGTTACAGCAGCTAATAAAGCGTGAGAGAAGGCTTGTTCACCTCCAAAAACCATCCAAGCAGCAAACGTAAGTATAGCCAATACCAATACTGTAGGCACAAATATGGCGGCTACCTTATCCACTAAAGCTTGTACAGGAGCTTTACTACCTTGTGCCTCCTGCACCATTTTTATGATGTGCGCTAATATCGTTTCGCTCCCAACTTTATCAGCTCTAAACTGAAAACTACCAGACTGGTTAATGGTTCCTGCGAACACGGGATCACCACTCGATTTTTGAACAGGAATAGGCTCTCCACTAATCATACTCTCGTCTATATTAGTAGAACCAGAAACGAGTGTACCATCAACAGGAATTTTATCTCCTGGTTTAACCAAAAGAACATCGCCAACAGTAACATCTTTGATAGAAATGATTTGTTCAGAGCCATCACTAGATATGAGTGTAACCTCTTTTGGCTGCAAGCCAATTAATTTTTTA
>CAZDQR010000445.1:0-2237 GCA_964507315.1 uncultured Roseivirgaceae bacterium | reverse complement strand
AGAATATTGAACACTCTAAATTAGTATGTGCCTAAATGACTATCTCTATAATACTATTCTCCTCTTACCCCAATCAGTACTTCAATAGATCAAACTTAACAGTATCTAAATCCATTGATGGCGGCACCAATTGGACAGCAGAAATCACTATTTACCCTGGCCCTGCGGGTTATTCTGATATGGCTAAACTCTCTGATGGCACGCTATTAATACTATTAGAAAATGGCGCTGTTGAGTATGATGAACGAATTTCTTTAGTTAAGTACCACCTTGAATAATAGTAAAAGATTGAATTAATCAACTATTTCGTTACCCTCAATTTTAAATACCCAAGCATAACTTTCATCGCTCCACTTTGTCCGTAATTCTTTTGGGAGATGAATAATAACCTTATCGATTTTTACTTCCCAACTTAATGGCGACTTAACACCAAGTAAATATATGTTACTGCCACTATTGGGCATTAAATTAGCGATTTCTAGTTCTTTTTTTGGTTTCTTTATCGCGTAAACAAAATAGATACCTTCCCCTTTTTTCTTAGAAAGCAGCAAGTTATTGCCTTGATTATAATTCCCCTTTACTTTTTCAGTATTGTAAATAGCTTCTCCATTAATAGCTATCCATTTACCAATTGCTTGCAACCTTTCCACGCTTGGTACAGGAATAAGACCTTCAGCAGTTGGTCCTACATTTAATAAGTAGTTCCCTCCTTTTGCAGTTACATCAATTAGGTTATGCACAAGTTCTTCAGCCGATTTCCAGTTGTCATCGTTCAATTTGTATCCCCAAGAATCATTCATTGTCATGCACGATTCCCAATCTAACACAGATTTTGTATCCAATATTTCCTGTTCAGGCGTACCAAAATCTCCTACATATATTTTATCTCCTTTATTCATCCCTTGCATTCCATCACGGCCTTTATCAACACGGTTATTGATAATTAAACTAGGCTTCAGCTCTCGGAGATAGGCGTAAAGTTCAAGCCCCTGTTCTTGGGTATAGCTGGATGTCCACTCACCATCAAACCACATAATATCGGGATCATAATTATCCATTAATTCCTTTACCTGCGGTTTTAGATAATTATTAAAATACTCAGCGAAGTTGGCTTCATTATCTTTCGATTTATTGGGATCGTTATGTAGGTAAGAAAAACGCTGTGCCTGTGGGTGATGCCAATCCATAATGGAATAGTATAAGCCAAACTTGATACCTGCTTCCTTGCACGCTGCTGATAATTCTTTTAAGGCATCCTTCCCGTAGGATGCAAAGTCTACGATGTCATACCTAGAAACATTAGAGTCCCAAAGAGCAAAACCATCATGATGTTTGGAGGTAATTACAATGTATTTTACGCCTGCATTTTTAGCTGTTTTTACCCACTCAGTAGCGTTATAGTTTACCGGATTAAACTCCTTGGCATACTGTTCATACTCCTCAACTTGAATTTGAGATGTCATCATTATCCACTCAGCAACGCCTTTTATATCTTTATTTTGATATACACCCCCAGGAACAGAATAGGCTCCCCAATGAATAAACATGCCAAATTTCATGTCTCGCCACCACTCCATTCGCTCATTAAAACCCTCTTCAGATTCGGCTATTACAGGTTGGCTAGTAGATTTTGTTTGGCTATAACTGGTTGTAAAAACCATTATTAGCAAGGTTATAATTATGGCTTTTTTCATTTCTCAATACTAATTATTAGTTCTTGCTGGTTCCTAACCACATCAACATTCAAATTCGTTTTCTTTTTATTCGTTTTTATAATGCGACTTAGTTCTTTGGTATTAAGTACTTCTTTCCCATTAATAGCAATGATCACATCACCTATTCTAAAATTATTATCGGCCATAGCAGAGTGCAGTTCAATGGCTATAATTTTAACACCCGCCATCTTACGTAAACCATAGGCCGATTGTTCTTCTTTGGTTTCAATGGAACCCAAAGTTGCTCCCATCCATGTTATTCTATCCGAAAAAGTATTTTCACCTTCTTTATTAATTATCAATACTGGTAAATCCGGTTGTTGAGCTATTGCTACAAGGTGAGGCTGCTTTACCCCAAACTTATCCATTTCAAAATTCTGAAACCCAATAGAAAATGCAGGAGAATTTGCTTTAACCGAATAATCACCCACGCTAGCATCTACAAATGCAGGATTCCCATAAATACTATTTTTAGAGATAGTCACTTAGCTACCTAATATAATCTTTGTATATTGCCTATCT
>CAZDQR010000444.1:0-2291 GCA_964507315.1 uncultured Roseivirgaceae bacterium | reverse complement strand
TTTACACTGCTTTCTTGAGCAAAAACAGTGTTAAGCGATATAGCAATTATCAATATTAATAATTTCGTTGTTTTCATGTTTTTTTCCTTTTGGAAATGTAGTAGATAACAGTTAGATTTATAGATAGTTAAGCCATCAGTATCTAAATCGATTTACTAGTCATGCTTTGTTATTTTTTTTTGACCGAAACCACTCGAAACCCAAAATAGTCGTACAACTCACCATCAAAGGTGCTTCCGTATCGATAAGCAACACTGCTAAAAGTGGCATTAAGGTTCCAGCCACCTCCACGTATTGCTCTAGCGTCTCCTTTAGCAGCACCCTTGGGGTTGTTTTTAGGGCTGTCGGCATAATAATCGCCTGCGTATTTATCCATACACCATTCCCAAACATTACCGCTCATATCGTAAAGCCCTAATTCGTTGGCTTTTTTGCCTGCTACAGCATTTGTTTTATTGCCAGAATTATCATCATACCAACTCACATCGGCTATGTTGTTCGCGCCACTGTATTTGTAACCCTTGGCTTTATTACCACCTCGGGCGGCGTATTCCCATTCTGCCTCATAAGGGAGGCGCACCATTTGCTCTAACTTCTCAGAAAGCCAATCGGCATAATTTATAGCATCTTGCCAGCTTATATTTACTATGGGATGGTTGTTTTGCCAACCCCAACTAGGCTCTTTGGGCATGGCTACCCCTGTGGCGTTGCAATAATAGCGGTATTGGGCTACGGTAACCTCGGTTTGGCTTATATTAAAACTCTTAAGGGTAACCTCGTGAGTAGGCCGTTGATCTTTATTGCTCTGGCCCCACGCGTCACCCATAGTAAAAGTGCCGCCTTCTACCTGTACAAATTTTGGTAGGTTTTGCTCAAAGCTAATGTTATTTGGCCTGAGATTCTCAATAACCTGAGCATCCACCCAATACCTTTTTCCTACATAATTAGTACTTCCATCTTCTTTAACCTCCCAGTCTCCCCTCGTAAAGAAGAAATATTTTCCATCGTGTGTCACACCTGGGCTACTTTCATTTGATGATGTGTTTATCTTATCTCCCATGTTAATGGCTGCGCCCCATGTGCCATCTTTGTGTCGAAAACTAATGTACAAATCATTATCACCATATCCACCTTCTCTTTCAGCATCCCACATTAAATAGGATTCATCCGGAGCAATGAAAGGGTGGGCAATCCATCTTCCAGTGTTAATCGCCTTGCTCATTTTTACTGGATTTTCACGTTTGCCGTTTATGAGGCGTGAATAACGGATAGAGCCATATCCCCTGCCTTCCTTTTCATTAAAACCAAAATAATAGGTTCCTTTAGATGAAAGCGAGGTACCATGTGCCGAGTCTTTTAAGAATTCTCCTAGATTTTTGGGTTCCGACCAACCAGTGTCGGTTCGTTCCCTATATTCCTTTCCAGCGTACATCATATTGCCATCCTCAGAGAATTGTGGCCATCTTATATCGGTCTCAGATTCGTGCCCCCAACTATTATTTTCATATCGAATAACAAAAAATGTGCGTTTTTTATATTTCCCATTTTTCCTAGTAAAATAGAACTCCTTCATATCTGGTGAAAAATTACCACCTTCAAAATTCCCTTCTGGAGAAACAATGTCAGGAGCAAAAAGTTTAGGAATTAAGCCCGGTGGTTTTTCTCCAAAATAGCGATCTTCTATGGTTGGGTGACTAGCATCATTTTCAATTTTTCCTTGAGCAAAAACAGTGTTAAGCGATATAGCAATTATCAGTGTTAATAATTTAGTAATTTTCATGTTTTTCATTTGTTGTAGATATCCACATTTTAAATGGGTCGAAATTAAAACACATGAAGTTCAGCTGATTTCTACCTGACTTCTAGCTGATACAGCAATATCTTTTAGTTTATTAATTGGTTAAAAAAATAAATTTAGTTATAATCAGTGTTTGGATGATAAGATAATTCATTTCGTTTGGGCTCACTTTTGAGTACCAACTTTCATCAAAATTTAGAGGCTATATGACAAAGCAATATTGGATAGGTGGTTTTTATATCGATTTATCCAGAAATCAAATCACTCAAAATAAGCAATCTCAGACAATTGCTCCCAAGGCCATGGCTGTTCTTAATTACCTGGCTGAAAACCAAGGAAAAGTGGTTAGCCATGACGCATTGTTAGATGCAGTCTGGCAAGGCACCGTAGTATCACCTAATACATTACAAAGAAGCATTGCTCAATTAAGAAAAGCACTGGGTGATGATGGTAAAGTTCAAGTCTATATTAAAACACATACCAAACAAGGATA
>CAZDQR010000443.1:0-2296 GCA_964507315.1 uncultured Roseivirgaceae bacterium | reverse complement strand
GAAAATGCCAATATTAGCGCTGAGCAGATAAATATGCTACCTCAAGAAGCAGGTGTATATTATTTTTTTAACGATGATCAAGAATTAATTTATGTAGGAAAAAGCAAAAATATCCGTAAGCGCATAATGACTCATATGCTTAACAGCCAAACTAAAAAAGGCTTAGCGATGCGAAAAGATATTGCTGATATTGATTTTGAAGTTACCGGAAGCGAACTAGTCGCTCTCTTGAAAGAATCGAATGAAATAAAAACCAAAAAACCATTCTACAACAGTGCTCAAAAACGCACTTATTTTCAATATGGATTATTTACAGATCAACAATTTGATGGCTATATAAGACTAGTACTTAGAAAAGTTAAAGAGGGTTCCTTACCATTAACGGCTTATGGATCTAGGAAAGAAGGCATCGAACATTTATATAAGCTAAATGAGAAATTTAGCCTATGTCTCTCGTTAACCGATTTAAATAAATCGAAGGGAGCCTGTTTTCATTACACTCTTAAACAATGTAATGGAGCTTGTATTGGCAAGGAACTTGCAGAAGATTACAACAAGCGTGTGATGGAAGCGTTGAGTACTTTTAGGTTTACCATTCAAAATGTAATTGTAGTGGATAAAGGAAGATCACTAAATGAACGTGCAATCATTCAGGTCAAAAATGGAAGATATGTAGGCTTTGGTTTTGCACCTTTACAATTGATAAATAAAGAGGTGAAATTTTTAAATGAAGCTATTGGCATATACCCTAACAACCGAGATGTGCAACATATTTTAAACACCTTCATAAAAAAAGGAAATTACGAACGATTAATAGAATATTAGGATGAAGAAAATTTTGCTATTTTTAATTATTGCATTTAGCACCATTGGCTGTGGTGAGTATGACCAAATTCAATTCTTGGGATTAAAAGAGGTAAAAGTAAATGGCATAAGAAATGGCGTATTACTTTTAAGTACCCAGGCCAATTTTAAGAACCCTAACAGTTTTAAAGGGAAACTAAAATCTGCTGATATTTACGTGCTGTACAAAGGTGATACCTTGGCACACGTTACTAATGTGGAGAAGCTTTCTGTACCACCTAACTCAGATTTTAACGTACCCCTTTCATTGGAGGTTTCTATGGACAAATTACAAAAGGGATTGCTATCCAACATAGCCTCATTATTTAAGAAAAAATCTGTAGAATTAGAATTTAAAGGAAGTATAAAAGTAGCGAGTTTCGGTTTTTCGCAAACCATACCTGTTAATTATAAAGAAGAAGTTACGTTTTAAAAATAACTTCTTTATAATCTATGCCAAGATTTCATAATCTCAATGGCGAGGATACCTCCACTGCATTACGGTATGACCTCGGATTTAGTTTTGAGTAGAAAGGGCATTTCCCATCTTCCAAATCTTTCTCAATTGGCGTCATTATCGAGCGTAAGACTCGGTAATCTCTAGGCTCTGCCGAGCCGTTTAAGCATAATGCCTTATACATTATTGCTTTTTAGGTCGCTCCAATGGAGCTTTTGGTGAATATTGTTTAATCCTATAAACAGGTCGCCTCTCTGGGGCTTTCTAAACTAAAGCAGAGCTCTGCTAAGCCGTACAGCACTATTACTTGGTTGGTGACCAAGAAGATTGTCTGGTCTTACGCCAGACAATGACGTACATAATTGGCAAATCAAATGGCTTAGATTTAGGAAATTCGAATTTAGCTTTGAGTGAAAGGGCATTTCCCATCTCCCGAATCTTTCTCAATTGGCGTCATTATCGAACGTAAGACTCGGTAATCTCTAGGCTCTGCCGAGCCTTTTAAGCATAATACCTTATACATTATTGCTTTTTAGGTCGCTCCGATGGAGCTTTGGTGAATATTGTTTAATCCTATAAACAGGTCGCCTCTCTGGGGCTTTCTAAACTAAAACAGAGCTCTACTAAGCCGTAAAGCACTGTTACTTGGTTGGTGACCAAGAAGATTATCTGGTCTTACGCCAGACAATGACGCTTTTAAAATGAGTTAGTGTAAATTATAGCAAGGCAATTTTTTGAGCAATGCCGTTTGCCAAATCGGTCAAAATATCAGCGACTGAAATATGTATCCAGTTGCTGATATCAACCTCTTGAAAGGCTTGGGGTTTCAACCCTGCAAAATTTAGAATCATAAAAAAAGCTGCAAGTGAGGACACAAGCCCTATTCCAATGATTAAACTTTGCATTACCTTGGAGTTGAATGACATGGGTAATTGTTGAAAAGTAATTTTATGTCGACCTTTTGACCTTGAAAGCATGTTGTTTGACCGTGTTTAT
>CAZDQR010000442.1:0-2298 GCA_964507315.1 uncultured Roseivirgaceae bacterium | reverse complement strand
GCATGATAAATAACGGAGCCAAAAAGGTATACAACTACCCTAAAGCTGTGCTTTCAAAAGAGTTTCAAAACTTAATTTCTCGAGCACTAAGTGCCAAAGAAGTTAATTCATGCATGGGTCGTGTAGTGGCCGCTCCTACTGCTGGGGCTTCAGGAATTATTCCAGGGGTTCTTTATACACTACAAGAGTTGCATAAGCTAACCGATCAAGAAATATATGATGGAATGTTGGTTGCTGCAGGAATTGCCTTAATTATAGAGCACACTTCAAGCTTAGCAGGAGCCGTGGGCGGTTGCCAAGCAGAAACAGGCAGTGCTGCTGCTATGGCAGCAGGAGCCATTGTGTATTGCCTTGAGGGTGATAACGACCAAGTGTTTAATGCGGTGGGTATTACCATTCAATGCATGCTTGGTTTGGTGTGTGATCCTGTTGCAGGACTAGTCGAAATACCTTGCGTAGTACGAAACGCCAGTGCTGCTGCCATTGCTAATAGCTCCGCTCAAATTGCCTTGGCTGGTTTAGATGCTGTAATACCAGCAGATGAATGTGTAGATGCTATGGCCGAAGTAGCCGAAAGTATGGAAACACGATATAAAGAAACGGCCCTTGGAGGATTAGCGGCTACTAAAACAGGGCAACGTATTTCTAAAAGAGTGTTAATTCAGGATATTGATATTTTACCAGACCAAAACTAATTTTTACTTATTTCGCCCTTCACATTTTGCTTTTACTTATGAAATCCCATTAATTCTCGCACGCTATCACTCGAGTAATAGAATCCATACGTAAGTATAAACGACCACATCACACTAAAAATAAGCATATAGATAAACATTTGCTTTCGAGACCCACCAAAAGCGACTGCTAGAATTGCACCTCCTGGAGGAGATAATAAAATAGGAGTTAAAAATGAAATACCTAACAACCCATATTTATTCCAAATTTTTACAAAACGCCTACTCTGTGGCGAAAAAACCTTTTTAAACTTAAAAAATTTAATGAAAGCTGTATGTCTCAATCGTTCCCCAAAGAAACTAAAAATGGAAATGGTTGTCATCATTCCTGCAATTGTTAATAATGTGGAAACAAGCGGATGAAACCCAGCCGCATAGCCCATTGTTGGCCCAAACACTATTTTTAATGTACACAATAAGTAAATGGTTATATAAACCAACACTTCATCCATATTAAATTAATTATGAGATTACTGTATAGGTATAGTAAACGTAAATACAGAGCAAAATGATTCCTTCAACCTTCCCTAATTTTCGATTAACAAGCATCATAGGAAGGATTATTAGCGTAATTCCCAACATCCAATACATATCCACCGATAATAATGTTTCGTTTATGGCTATTGGCTTTATTAAACTAGTTATACCTAAAATGGAAAGAATATTAAAAATATTAGAGCCCATAAGGTTTCCCAATGCTAAATCTGTTTCGCGTTTAAATGAAGCCACAATTGCCGTTACTAATTCAGGCAAACTTGTTCCTAATGCCAAAACAGTAATGCCAATTACGCGTTGACTTACTCCTAAAAATGTTGCTAGTGATTTTGCTCCTCCTACAAACCAATCAGAACCAAAATACAAGCCAGCTCCACCTATTGCTAAAAATAATAAATCCTTTCGCCAACTAGAAGATGGTGCATCGGACACTTCTAATTCTTCTTCCAACGCAATGGCAGCTTTATTTTCTATTCTAGATTTTCTTATTATATAGAATGTATAACTCAACAGAAAAAATATAAAAAAGAGGCCTTCACTTATACCTAGAACACCATCTCTTGCCCACCAAAAAAGTAAAATTGCACTAATCATTGCTACAGGCCAATCAATTTTAATGCTATCAGCATTTACCTTAACCGGGCCAATAATAACTGTAACACCAAGTACTAATGCTAGATTACAAATATTAGAGCCTATTACATTACCCATTGCTAAATCTGGGCTTCCACTTAAAGCGGCATTAATGCTAATTAATAATTCTGGAGCAGAGGTGCCAAAGGCCACGATAGTTAAGCCAACCACCAACGGAGAAATATGAGCTCGCAATGCTATACTCGATGCCCCTCTCACCAGGAAGTCTCCCCCAATGATTAGAACAAAAAGTCCTAGAATTAACAAACCTATATCTTGCAGCATATATTATACTTTTTGTCCGTAGGCTAAATCACCTGCATCGCCTAACCCTGGGACAATATAAAATTTTTCATTTAGTTTTTCATCAATCGCACCACACCAAAGAGTAACATTATCTCCACAATTTTCTTCTAAGTAAGCAACTCCTTCTGGA
>CAZDQR010000441.1:0-2301 GCA_964507315.1 uncultured Roseivirgaceae bacterium | reverse complement strand
CTACTTATCAAGATAAAATCGGTCGTCAAGGTTTGCGTGTTGGAGAGATTGAAATGAAAGGTTTTAATGAACGCTACCAAGAGTTGAGAGATAAGCACCTTTCAACTATTCAAGATGCTGAAATTTTAAGTAAGATTGAGGAGTTAGAACCTTCCTTTTATGAAGCGATTGATTATCTAAGAACACTTAAGCTAATAGATAGTGAATACCTTATAAATGAAGAGTTGGATAGTAAGTCGGATGTTCTAGCAGAAGGAGCACAGGGTTCTCTGTTAGATGTCGATTTTGGATCTTACCCATTTGTTACTAGCTCAAGTACTATGGTCTCGGGAGCTTGTAGCGGCCTTGGAGTTGCCCCTTCAAAAATTGGTGAAGTATTTGGTGTATTTAAAGCCTACTGCACTCGCGTAGGTAGTGGTCCATTTCCAACAGAGCTTTTTGATGCTACAGGGGAACAACTACGTAAGCAAGGCCACGAGTTTGGTGCAACTACAGGTCGCCCACGAAGGTGTGGATGGTTAGACCTACCAGCACTTAAATATGCCATTATGATTAATGGCGTAACTCAATTGTTTATGATGAAGGCTGATGTTCTTGCCGGTTTCGAAACTATTAAAGTTTGTATGGGCTATGAGTTAGAAGATGGCTCAACAACCGTTAAACTTCCGTACGATTTAGTAAATCAGAAATTAATTCCTATATATAAGGAATTACCTGGTTGGGATGACGCTATGCCAGATTCTGCTAATTACGAAGACATCTCTGCAAGTTTAAAGGACTATGTAAGCTTTATTGAAGATAGTGTTGGTGTGCCAATTAAAATTGTCTCACTTGGTCCAGATAGATCTGAAACTATAATCAGGTAGACGGTTTCTTGCCTTTTACAATACTTAATACTATAACTGAATTTGGAGTTTAGTTGGGTAAGATAATATCAATTTTTACTTCCTTTTGTTCGCATATGGGTTCTAATGGAAGAAAGTTTCTAATAACTAAAGTTCGAACTTTGGGATTAGGAACTTTCTTGCACTTCTATCTGTTTAATTATGAGTTGATTATTTGGAACTCTAATGCCAAAGCTTAGAGCTTCTTAATTGTAACCATTAATTATGGAAATATGAAGTATAAAATGTTTGTTCTAATGTTAGTGATAAGTGCTATTACTATGTCCTGCAATAATAATGAGGATGAGTTAAATGGATTAATACTCGATGAGGTTTGGGTCCATGATTTGGCAAACGATAACTTAGCGAGTGATCTGAGAGTTTTTTTTTCAGTTAAAATCCTTTAATGGCATTAAAGAAGTTCAGTTACTTGTAGTTAAAGAAACACCTTTAAATGAAGTTAGTACAGAGTATATAAAGTCCTTGGATAAAAATATTTATACGTCAATTGCTTTAACGGATAACCTCTCATATGATACATTTCTAGATGAAGGCCAAGTAGATACAGATGGAGATTTATTGCAATACGATAAATCATATTTTATTTATGTGTTTTCACCAGAGACTGGTATAATTAATAAAGCAGAAAACACATTCCTTTTCAGCGATAACAAAGTTGTTAATGGGTCTTATGCCGGTACTTGGAGCGATACCTTGTTTGGCTCTGTAAGTGTGAGTATTATTTTTGCTAATGTAAAAAATGATACCTACAAAGGGCCTACCTATATTAGCGGTAACTTTAAGCCTACTTATGGAGGAAGCGATGATGGGAAAACTACTATTGTCGTGGAAAATAATGAAATAGTATCCTTTAAATACGCACAGTTTGCACCCAATTATAGAGGAGGATGCCCAGGTACGTACAATGGAGTCGGATCAATAGATAGCGAATTCCGAATTAATGTAGATTTTACGGGAAACGACTGTGATGGATTTCATGATAATGCTCAGTTTTCTTTAAGAAGAATCTGGAAGAACTAGGCTAATTTTATAATGTATAATAAACATTAATAGATTACGAACAGAATTGGTATCTATATAACCCATAAGAACGAAAAGAAGGACTATTTATTCTTAGTAATATTTACTATTTTAGCCTCCTTTAAATGACTCTTAGCTCTTTTTAAGTTTGGGTTAAGTTGTAATACGTTATAGTTATTCCAAAAGATTGAACGGTAGGGAACATTATATCTGTGTACATATTTCTTTCTTTCCATTAGGCTGCCCTTCTTTGGCTTCTCCTTCTTATTATATATACGAGTGATTAATAATTCATCGTACCTGAAATAATTATTTTTAGTGCGATCAAGAATCCTTCCATCGTATTCTAGTCCTGTGTAATCAAGAGAATTGCTCC
>CAZDQR010000440.1:0-2302 GCA_964507315.1 uncultured Roseivirgaceae bacterium | reverse complement strand
AGAATATTGAACACTCTAAATTAGTATGTGCCTAAATGACTATCTCTAAAAAATTTTATCAATCTACTTTGAAATACAAAGTGGAATAAACAATATATTATGGAAAATGAACGAACAATTTTTGATAGAATAAGCGGTTGGATTAGAAATTCTGTCAGCTTAAAATTAGGTATTATCACCTTCTTAATATTGCTATTGTTAATACCAACAGGTATGATTAAATCCATTATTTATGAACGGCAAGCGCTGAAAGAAGCAACTACAGAAGAAGTAAGCTCAAAATGGGCCAATTCGCAATTGGTTAGTGGCCCAATTATAACAATTCCTGTAGTGTATGAATATTGGCAAGAGAAAACAGGAGAAGAAGGAGGAACGCTTGTAACCGTACAAGATTACTATTATTTGTTGCCTTCTACCTTAAATATAGAAGGCAAGGTTGAGCCTAAAAAGCTTAAGAGGGGCATCTATGAAGTGGTAGTGTATGATTCTAAATTGGCCGTTTCTGGTAGTTTCGATATAAAAGTAAAACCAGTACAGTCGGGTCTTAAAGAAATAAAATGGGAGGAGGCTTTTATCACTGTTGGTATTTCAGATCTAAGAGGAATAAAAAAGAATGTGGCGTTTAATTGGGAGGAACAAAAGTTAGATGTGCAATCAGGTTCCAATATTCCAGCTCTTATTCCTTCAGGAATAACTCTTGCCATCACCGACTTAGAGGCAAAGAAGGATAGTTCCATCAATTTCAAATTCGATCTTGATTTACAAGGAAGTTATAACTTATCCTTTATGCCTTTGGGTAGCACAACCAATATTGAGATGGAGTCGCCTTGGGAATCGCCAAGCTTCAATGGTAATTTTATTCCAGATGCAAGAGAAGTAACTGAGCATGGCTTTACCGCCAGTTGGGAAGTACTTCAATTAAACAGAAATTATCCAGAATATTGGACTGGAGAAGGGCAAGAGTTTAACCTGTCAGAATCTGTTTTTGGGGTAGATTTTATGCTCCCTATGGACGACTACCAAAAATCCATGCGATCGGCTAAATATGCGGTTATGACGGTTGTGCTTACGTTTGTTATCTTCTTTTTAGTAGAAATTCTTACGAAAAGAAGAATTCACCCTTTTCAATATACCTTGGTTGGGCTTTCATTAAGCTTATTTTATGTGCTGCTTATTTCTCTATCAGAGCACTCTAATTTTAACACCGCTTACCTCATTTCGGCACTGTCCGTGGTTAGTATGATATCGCTTTATTCACTCAGTGTTTTTAAATCGAAAAAACATAGCTTACTACTTGTAGCTACTTTAGTTGGCATTTATGGATTTCTTTTCGTCACCCTTCAGCTAACCGATTATGCGCTACTCATGGGCAGCATAGGATTAACACTTATTTTAGCACTCACCATGTATTTTACTCGTAATATTGATTGGTATAGAATAAACGAGGATTCAAATTAGAGACCATTGTGAAATCACTAAAGAGACCACCCCAGAGTCACTCATCGATGACTCTGGGGTGGTGAAAATAAATAGGAGCTCTATTTATGCAAGCAGATTAGATTAAAGCCTAAACAACTTACCTTTGAATTTATAACAATAATATTATGGCACCGAAAGCAACAAGTATTTATATAGAATCAACACCTAACCCAAACACTATGAAGTTTGTGGCCAACTATTATTTAGTTGAACCAGATACTTTTTTAGATTTTACAAGTTTGGAAATGAGCAAATCTTCTCCTTTGGCGAGTCAACTTTTCGAAAATTTTACTTGGGTAAAAGAAGTGTTCTTTTCGAGCAATTACATTACGCTTACTAAAGAAGAAAGTACTGATTGGATGGAAGTACAAGGCCCAGCACGCCAATTAATAACTGAATCACTCACACAAGGAATAGAAATAGGCGAAGCGGCTTCTGCTGTTGACGGCTCTGTAAAGCCAACTAGTATCGAAGCTCCTGTAAATACTGCAGAAGACGAAATTGTAGCTAAGATTAAAGGCGTATTAGATGAATACATAAAACCTGCGGTAGAGCAAGATGGAGGAGCAATTAGTTTTCACTCATTTGATAAAGGCTTGGTAAAAGTACTTTTACAAGGCTCTTGCAGTGGCTGTCCATCTAGCACAATAACGCTTAAAGCTGGTATAGAAACCCTACTAAAACGCGCTATTCCTGAAGTGGAAACAGTAGAAGCGTTGGATGCATAATTATTGCCTATGAATAAAACTTTACTTATTTCGCTGATTATAAATTTTTAGAGATAATCACTTAGCTACATAATATAATCTTTGTAAATTGCATA
>CAZDQR010000439.1:656-2308 GCA_964507315.1 uncultured Roseivirgaceae bacterium | reverse complement strand
AAAATTTCATAATGACTATCCAACATGCCCATCGTGCCTACATGATTTACCAAGTAAGTTTGGGACCTATGTGAATTTTTAATATCCTTTTTTTTGCCATCCAGAATTTTATGAGATTCATCAATCAACGCAATATGATCACATAATTCCTCCACACTTTCCATTCGGTGAGTAGAGAAAATTATTGTGCTTCCTTTTTCACGCAACTCTAAAATTTCATCCTTAATTATGTTGGCATTAATGGGATCAAAACCAGAGAAAGGCTCATCCAAAATAATGAGCTCAGGGTCGTGCAATACTGTACCAATAAACTGCACTTTTTGCTGCATTCCCTTTGAAAGGTCTTCCACTTTCTTATCCAACCAATCAGGAATATCCAGCTTTTTGAACCAATGTTTAATTTTAGTAATTGATTCTTTCTTCTTAAGCCCTTTTAGCTGCGCAAAATATAGGAGGTGCTCGCCAACTCTCATCTTTTTATAAAGGCCTCGTTCTTCAGGCAGATAGCCAATTACCCTTACATGGCTTGGGTTTAGAGGCTCTCCATTTATTTCGATGGTTCCAGCATCTGAGCTAATAATTTGATTAATAATTCGAATAAGTGTGGTTTTACCTGCTCCATTTGGACCTAAAAGGCCAAAAATACTTTGCTTAGGAATCGCCAAACTTACATCTGAAAGAGCTTTATGATCGGCATAGCTCTTAGAGATATTATTGATTGTAAGAATATTCAATGTTAATGTATTGGTTTAATGTGAAGCGAAAGTATAACGAAATATAGAATATCCTTAACCATTGGTGTAAAACAGCAATTAAACAATCCTTCTTAAAAAATTATAGAAGGTTACATCCTTCAGGTATACATGGTAAAATAGGTTACTTGTTTTATTCCTCTGGAGAACGTATTGCTTGCTTGAAGTACAAGCATTAACTGCTTATAAAATACTTTTTATACCACCACTGAAACACCAATAATGCCCAAATTTTTGCTGCTGAATCTGCTGGGTTTCGAGAATGTAATTGCTTTTTGAGTGCTTCTATTTGCCCCTCATTAAATACGCCTTGTTCTTGAATAAAATCAGGTTTTAGCAAGTCATTTTCGAGTAATGAATTTAGCTCTTTTTTTAGCCATCCTAATAAAGGCACTTCAAACCCATGCTTTTTGCGATTAAAAAGGTTCTCGGGCACATAACTTTTAAACGTTTCTTTTACAATTCGTTTTCTATCGTTGCTATTAATTTTACTATTTACAGGCAATCCAAAAGCAAATTCCACGACTCTGTGATCTAAAAATGGCACTCGTACTTCTAAGCTATTTGCCATACTCATTAAGTCAACTTTCGTAAGCATATCTCCTGGAAGCACTAGGGTTAAATCAGCCAACAAAGTGTCGTTTATAGATTCTTCTGCTCCACTTTGAAAGAATGGATTCATTGTTTTTTTTGAAGCCAAGTTCTCTTCTCTAATTAGACCTTTGGCATAATTGGCATCACTTATTGCTGCCCAAGCCCAATACCTTTCGGCAGGATTCATTCTTGCTGCTTTGGCAAAACGATTTAATTGCCTAAACGTATTGGTTAACGGGTTATTTCTAGATTTTGGCAATACACTCCACAAACTGGCAGTAGCTGAGACCATTTTTTCTTTTAAGC
>CAZDQR010000439.1:0-646 GCA_964507315.1 uncultured Roseivirgaceae bacterium | reverse complement strand
CATGCTTATTATACCCAGCAAAAAGTTCATCGGCCCCATCGCCAGACAAAGCCACCGTTACATGCTTTTTAGTTTCTTTGCTTAAGATATACACTGCCAAAGCAGATGAATCAGCGAATGGCTCATCTAAATAATCTAGCATATCAAAAAGATGTGTAAACAAATCATCGTTGGTTAGCTTAAAAACAGAATGTTGCGAACCAATATGTTTAGCTACTTGATTTGCAAATTTTGTCTCATCAAAATAAGGCTCATCTTTATAACCAATGGAAAACGTTTGCAAGTTATCAACATGCTGTGCTGCTATGGCAGAAATAACAGATGAATCCACTCCTCCACTTAAGTAAGTACCTAACGGCACATCAGACTCTAAACGGTCGGTTACCGCCTTTTCTAAAACCGTTTTAAACTCCTTTTTCGAATCCTCAAAAGATGTGTTTATTATAGTTTTTTTTACTTTATAATAACAATTCTCCTCAACTAATCCATCCTTAATTGTTAAATAATGTCCTGGCTGCAGCTTTCGAACTCCTTGCAGCATTGATTGATTACTTGGTAAATAGTTTAACTGTAAATAATTGTAAAGTGCGTTGTAATCGAGCTTTTTCTCAATGCCATAAGCCAGCAAAGATTTTACCTCAGAGGC
>CAZDQR010000438.1:0-2308 GCA_964507315.1 uncultured Roseivirgaceae bacterium | reverse complement strand
AGCTCTATTACAGCCGAGATATGCAAACCATTACTGTTTTTAGTGTAGTTTTGAATCCTATAACATAAAATCACCGCTATGATTTCTATTTCCGATAAAGCAAAAGTTGAGCTTAAAAATCTTCGTGTAAAAGAAGGCCATCCTGACAACTATAATTTACGTGTTTCAGTAAAAGGTGGAGGATGTTCTGGATTGATGTACGACCTTGGATTTGATGCAGAGCTTGGTCAGCGTGATGAGGTGTATGAAGACAATGGGCTCAAAATTGTAGTGGATAAAAAGAGTCTTTTATACCTTATTGGCACCACCTTAGATTTTAGCGATGGACTTAATGGAAAAGGCTTTCAATTTGTGAACCCTAATGCCACACGCACCTGTGGTTGTGGCGAGAGTTTTTCAGTATAGAGGATAATGGTTTAACGAGATCCTAAAATAAATTTAGGATGACTCATCAAACATTATAACAAGTTAACCGGTCATTTCGAACTTGTTTCACAATCTAACACTCTAATAAGCCCTTACTTTCTTCCCTTCCATAAAGTTACGAAAAGCCTTATTTACAACTTTATTACCTCCATTAGTAGGAAAATTGCCTGTAAAGTACCAGTCGCCTGAGTGATTTGGAATGGCTTTGTGCAGGTTTTCTATGGTTTGAAAAATAACCTCTAACTCAGAAGTCATACTTTCAGGCTTAACAATCTCCGCAACTTTATCCGAGATTTCTTTTGCTGTAAACTGATTATAGAGAGCTTGCACAAAGTTTTCTGGAGCAATAGTATCTATATTCTCTTGGCATTTGATATAAGCCTCATCTAATAAATTACGCTTACCTGTGTCTTCTAAAAGACCTAATAGCGCTCTAAATGCAACAAACTCATGCATTTTAGACATATCAATTCCATAGCAATCTGGATAACGAATTTGAGGAGCTGAAGAAGTTACCACTACCTTTTTAGGTTGCAAACGACCAATCAAGGTGAGGATACTTTTTTCTAAGGTGGTTCCTCTTACAATAGAATCATCAATTATTACTAAGGTATCAACTCCTTTATTAATTACTTCATAAGTGCTATCATATACGTGAGAAACCAAGTCGTCTCTACTAGCATCGTCTGTAATAAAGGTTCGCATTTTTACATCCTTAATCACAAGTTTTTCAACTCGTGGTTTCAAATGCATTAATTCCTTCGCAGAAATTTTTGTTTTTTTACCTTCTAATGCTTTAAGTCGTTCTTTGGCAATATACTCTTCAATGCCCTCGATCATACCTAAAAAAGCTGTTTCTGCAGTGTTAGGAATGAACGAGAACACGGTATTCTCTAAATCATAATCAACAGCTTTTAGAACATCAGGCACTAATAAACGGCCTAGTTCTTTGCGCTCTCTGTAAATATCAGGATCAGTACCTCTAGAAAAATAGATACGTTCGAAACTGCACGATTTTTTTGGAAGGGTATCTATAAACTGATTTTGTTTAAAATCTCCGTCTCTGTTAATCACTAATGCATGCCCTGGCTTAACCTCTTCAATTTGATCGTAATCAACATCAAAAGCTGTTTTGATTGCGGGCTTTTCAGATGCCACAACAATTACCTCGTCATCTGCATAAAAATAAGCAGGGCGAATACCAGCTGGGTCTCTTGCCACAAATGCAGAACCACTACCTGTTAAACCAGCCATTGCATATCCTCCATCAAAATCTTTACACGCTTTTTGCAGCACGTGCGTTAAATCCAATTCATTTGCAATTATTTCTGCAATCTCTTTATTAGAATGCTGAAACTTATATTTATCAAATAACCGTTGGTTCTCTTCATCTAAAAAGTGTCCAATTTTTTCCATTACCGTAACTGTATCAGACTTCTCTTTGGGATGCTGCCCAAGATCTATGAGAATTTGAACAAGCTCTTCAACATTGGTCATGTTAAAGTTGCCTGCCAAGGCAAGGCTTCGGCTACGCCAATTATTTTGCCTTAATATTGGGTGGCAATTTTCAATGCTATTTTTGCCGTGTGTTCCATAACGTAAATGCCCTAACCACAACTGACCGGTAAACGCAGAATTTTCTCTAAGCCAATCTGCATCATTATAAAGCTCCCCTCCTATTTTGGAAGCTTTCATATACTTTTTATCAATCTTACCAAAAATATCAGCTATCGGATCTTTATCAACCGATCTATAACGGCTAATATATTTACTACCAGGCTGTTGATGTATTTTTATGTTGGCAATTCCAGCACCATCTTGGCCTCGATTTTTTTGCTTTTCCATAAGCAAATACATTTTTCGAGCTGCGTAAGCAGGAGAT
>CAZDQR010000437.1:0-2320 GCA_964507315.1 uncultured Roseivirgaceae bacterium | reverse complement strand
CTTGAAGACATTACTTAGTTTTTTACTCGTAGCAAGTACAGCCATTTTTATGAGCTTTACAATTAATTCTAATTTCACGTTTGACCAAGATAAGTGGGTGGCACCTGCTTCGTCAAAATCATTAAAAAACCCTGTTTCTGGGAAGTCCAGTATCAATAGTGGAAAATCCATTTATAAAATCCGATGCACAGTGTGCCATGGAGATAAAGGAGAAGGAGATGGACCTGCAGGAAAAGCCTTAACTCCTCCTGCTGCAAATCACACTGCAGATTATGTTCAAAATCAAACTGATGGTGAAATCTTTTGGAAAATTTCTGAAGGCAGAGGAGCCATGGTAGGTTGGAAACTTATTCTTTCAGAAGAAGAGCGCTGGGATCTTGTGAATTATATCAGAACACTTAAAAAATAAACCTTAATAGTATGAAAAACATTAAAAAAAATCCATTTGGCCTAATGGTAGTATTGTTGGCCGGTCTAGTTTATTTATCATCTTTTACCTTAGTAACATCAGAAAGCACTAAAGTGGATGGGCCCGATTTATCAGAAGCTTGGAAAGGCTATAAAAGTTGGACAAAAATTACAAAAGAACCTAATACAGGTGATCCAACTGGGTTTTTAAGTAAAAAGCACGGTGGCATTAAAGCATATCGAGATATTTTTGTAAATGAAATTGGTAAGGAAGCATATTTAAATCAACAATTTCCTTTACCAGAAGGCACCATTGTAATTAAAGAAGCCTTTAAAAATAAAGCTGCTTGGGAAGCACAAAGCAAACCAGAATTTACCAATGGTAAAACTTGCTACAGGTAGTAACCCAGACACAGGAGATTGGAAATGGTTTATGGGCAATAGCGGTTCCGACAAAATGAGCGGAACAGGCATGGATACTAAATGGGGTAAATTTTGTGCAAGCTGCCATGTATATGGTCAGCAATCAGATTATACTTTTATGAGTACACACGGTAAATAAGAGTAATTTACTGTAGTAAAAAAACCGATGACATTGTTATTGGTTTTTTTTTGTGCCTAATTATGATGTATTAGGTTGATATACAGCTTGTTTGAACTATTTTATTGGCAGTTATGTTTTACCATTAATAACAATATAAACCACATTATTATGAAAAATAACACTACAATTGAATCTACTGCTATTCGTTATGGCCTGTTTACATTCTTAGGATTAGTAAGCTATTTTATGTTTATGAAATGGGTAGGGTTATTTGAAATACACGAACTAAGGGCGCTCAATTTCTTTATTTTATTGGCTGGTGTTGGTGCCTCACTTAAACATTATAAAGCTAATTGCAATTCCGATTTTGTCTATTTTCAAGGATTGTCACTTGGCTTACTAACTTCTTTTGCAGCCATAATTCCTTTTGCAATATTTATGTTTTTCTACCTTGTGTTGGATGTTGCCTTTATGGAAAACCTAATTGCAAATGAACCGTTCGGTAGGTTTTTTAATCCCTTTATATTATCGTTTTTAGTTGCTTTCGAAGGGATATTCTCAGGTGGAATGATGTCGTTTGTGCTAATGCAGTATATGCGTAAAAGCCATATGGTGGCTGCTTAAATTGTGGGTTCGTCATTCTGAATGTAGCGAAGAAGCTCAATTTTAATTGGAGTTATAAATGAGCTTCTCTGATTTCAAAGGATGGTGTTTATTATAAAACGTTGGCAAGCTTGCCTACCAGCCTCCTCTTACACGCTTCCATCGTTTGTGCGACCATAGCCAGTATTGAGGAGTTTTTTTAATGAGTCGCTCCAATGCTTGCACGTGCAAATCGGATATTTCACCTTCCTTAGTTTCTAAGGGAGTGTCGGTGAGTAATTCTAGATTTATAGAGTAATAGCCTCTTTTAACCCTATTAAGTCCTCCAAAAAATACAGGCAAGTCGTATTTAATGGCATACTTTTCAACCCCAATGGCCACTGCCGTATCTTGGTTTAAGAAGTCTGTCCAATGCGCTCTGCCAGCAGACGAAGGTGCTTGATCTGATCCAAACAAAACAGCCATGGGTTTATCTAAGCCGTTCTGAAAGGCGTGTTTAACTTCGCCTTTGGTTAAGAGTTTCATTCCAAACTTCTCCCTAAATTCTTTAAATACTTTATCTAAAAACTGGTCGGTAAGTGAAGTGTAAATAACGGCTCCTCTGTGTTTTACCATCAAGTCGAATGAAATAAGTAAAAATTCCCAGCTATTATAATGGCCAACTACAATAATCACATCTTTACCATTATCGTAAAATTTATCGAGTATTTCGGGGTTGTCCACCACCATTCGTTTACGGCCCTCTTTTTCTGTGAGGCTAAAATT
>CAZDQR010000436.1:0-2327 GCA_964507315.1 uncultured Roseivirgaceae bacterium | reverse complement strand
AATATCAAGTATTATATTGTATGATTAGATTTAAAAGCCGAAGGTAATACCTTCGGCTTTTTTTCTAACTATACTATTTAAATATATAAATTTATAAATTCATAGTATTATGGCAAAAGACAAATATGTACAATTAGGAGAAGAAGCCCAAGAGGGTAATTTCTATGATCCTACTTTAGGTATAAAAGTTTTACCTGGTAAAATAGTAAAGTTACCGAAAAACTACAGAACATCCAAAAAAATATTAACAGCTCTACGTGGAGGACACTTAGCTGTGGCTGATTCAGAAGATGTAAATAAATACTTCTCTAAAAGCGAAGATACCAAAGATGATGGTGATATCATGACTGAGGCTAAGATCAAGAAAATGAATATGGGTGAATTATCCATATATATACTTGATAACCAAGATAACGAAGATCCCGAAGAACTTTATTCAAAAGAGGAATTGGGTAAAGAAAAGAAAGATGATTTACAGGGTATTGCTCTAGAAATATTTGAGGAAATTAACTCAGACGACTAATACCCATGTCAAAACCAATATCAAATTTCGGATTTAGTAGGGATAACCTATATGTTGACTTCATGAATTTAAGTTTAAACATCGAAGTTAGTACTACTTATTTATGGAACTTTGGTAATGGGCAAACAAGTATACTTAAGGATCCAGCTGTAACTTATGCTTCAGCTGGATTTTTTAATGTAGAATTAGTAACTACTACAGGCCCAGATTCAAGTACTATAAATATGACAGTAGGAGTGGGAAGTTTAGTGTCGGTTTTAAATACTCCGGTATTACAACTTTCCCAATATTACTTACCAAGCACTCTATTATCAGATACCAATGAACTAGTAACTTTCATACAGACTTGGCAAGTGTATTTACAACCCTTAATGGAAAATCCACTAGTGGTAGCCCAGGATACACATAATGAATACCAATGGGGAGCGCTTGCTAATAAATTAATAGCTATGTTAGCCGCTAAGGATATGATAACTGCTAAATTAACTACCTTCTTGGCTAATGCTGCTAATGAAGGATCTAGCTCTACCGCAACAGGCTCGGAAACTTCTACCGCAACTAGGTCTATAAAATCTATAGAAACTGGACCAGTTAAAACAGAATGGTATGAGGCAAATGATTCAACTAATAACTCTGATGTCATAAAGAATGTAGGAGCATCATTCTCTAATGCAGCTGGGGATGGAGGTATAATATACCAACTGAATAAGTCAATATGTGATTTATCTAAAAGGATAAGGATATACTTACCAGATTGTGGACCACTAATTAACCCAACAATGGGTATAAAGGTGGGGCAAACACCAATGATTGGATCTAGTTTAAATACTAAGCCTAGTTGGTACCAAGATCCTTGGGAAACATCTATATACTTTTAGGTAATGGCACACATGACACAAGCAGACTGGGATGCACATATAGATGCTATAAATGAATTCCACCAAGATGCTTTCCAACAAATAATAACTTGGAAGAAATTAGTTACTAATCTATCAGAGCATGGAGAAGATAATCAAGAGAGGCACCAAGATATAGAATTAAGAGGTTTATTTCTGTATAATTATTTTAGGTCATGGCCAACTAATAAAAACCATATAGCTGGAGAGGTTGATAAAGAAAGTTGCCTACTATATCTAAATTCAAAATACTTACTTGATTTAAACCCTAATTATATAAACCCTAATGGACAATTTAATTTCAAACCCGTATTAGATAGGTTTGTAGTTAATGGTATAACATACAAAGCAAGCGGTGAATCACAAACTGCCCAAGCTGGTGATAAACCCATATTACACTTCATAATACTCAAGAGAGAAGAAATAAATTCAGGTAGCAGTAAATATTAATGATTTCAAGAACTAGGAATACAGGTGCATCATTACCGATAACTGTAAGGCCATTTGGTAATTGGTTAAAGACATCTGCTTTTATAGCAGATTTACCTGCGTTAATAGCAGCAGGTTCTTTATTAGGTCAGGAGTCAGCAGCAAAAAAATTAAAGAAATTAATTAAGAAGAACATAAGAGCACAAGGACCTCCGGGGATAAACTGGCCAGCTTTAGGACATAGATACGCTGAACAGAAAAGAAAAGATGGCTATGATTCCAGGATGTTGGTAAGAACGGGTTTATATTACCGAAGTATAAAGGTATGGAGTAAAGGTTCTAAATATTATGTAGGAGTAAAGAAAGGAGTAAGGGCATCGGGTGGAACTAAGACTGTTGGTTGGATTGCCCACCTACTAGAGAAAGGTAGTAATGTAAGGAACATAAAAGCTAGACCGTTATGGGTACCAACCTTTAAA
>CAZDQR010000435.1:0-2332 GCA_964507315.1 uncultured Roseivirgaceae bacterium | reverse complement strand
GTTAGTTTTCAGGATTATAATAAATCATTTTCAAAATCGAACTCATCAAAAAATAAGATTGCTGTAATAATTGCAGAAGGAGATATTGTTGATGGAAAGGGAGGGAAAGGACAAATTGGCTCTGAAAAATTTACGAGAGAAATTCGTAAAGCGAGAGAAAATGATAAAGTGAAGGCTATTGTGTTACGAGTAAGCTCTCCAGGAGGAAGTGCTTTAGCATCGGATCTAATTTGGAGAGAAGTAGTTAAAGCAAAGGAATCTAAACCTGTGATTGCCTCTTTTGGTAATTATGCTGCTTCGGGTGGTTATTATATAAGCATGGCAGCAGATACCATTGTATCTCAGCCTAATACCATAACAGGTTCCATTGGTATTTTCGGTATCATATTTAATATGGGAGATTTTATGGCTAATAAATTGGGTATAACCACCGATGGCGTTTCAACAGGAGATTTTTCTGGAATGATGACTACTTCTAGAGCTCTTACAGATGCCGAGCAAAAAATTATTCAGAATAGTGTTGAAGATGGGTATGAGTTATTTACCTCTAAAGCAGCAGAAGGACGGGGAATGAGTATTGATGACCTAAAAGCCATTGCTTCTGGTAGAGTATGGACAGGCACGCAAGCCAAAGAAAATGGCTTAGTAGATATTTTAGGGGATTTAGATGATGCTATTGCCATCGCTGCTGAAAAAGCTGGAGTTGCAGATGATTATAAGGTGCGATATTACCCAGAGCAAAAAACTGCGCTCGAAGAAATCTTAGAAGAGTTTGAAGGAAGTGCTCAAGCTAAATTGATGAAGGCTCAACTCGGAGATATGTATCCATACGCTCAAATGATAGAGCAAGTAAAATCAATGCGAGGTTTACAGGCGCGATTGCTTTATGATGTAGAAATTAATTAATGGCTAGTTCTGCGTAGACAGGAACCTTGTTGAATCAACTTTCTATATTTTTAACATATCTAATAAATGAAAAAAGCCTATTACTTATCTACTTGCTCTACATCAAAAAGGATTATTAGCGAACTAAACTTGAAAGAGCTAGGTTTTGAATTTCAAGATATCAAATTAGGATCAATGACACCTGAGCAATTAGCTGTGATGAAAAATATGGCAGGTGATTACGAGAGCCTATTTTCAAAGGTTGCCCGCAAATACAAAGAGCTGAGTCTCAAAGATAAAAGTTTATCTGAAGATGATATTAAAAATTACATCCTTACGGAGTACACATTTTTAAAACGACCTGTGATTATCATCGATGATAAAATTTTTATTGGCAATTCGAAAAAAGTGGTTCAAGCTGCGTATGATTATTTAAATACTGCTTGATTCTACAGCCCTTATTGTACTTTTATTGGTATCAAAAATGCGGGTAAAAAATGGAGCAACTTCTTGTTAGAAAATACGATGGTACATTAGTGCCATTTGATCGGTTTCGATTATTAAATTCATTAAAAAGATCAGGGGCTGCTGGCCATATTGCAGAACTTATTACCAAAGCCATTGAACTAGAATCATATGATGGCATTTCTACTAAAATCATATATCGCAAGGCATCTAAGTTATTAAGTAAACATGAACGAGGAACAGGAGTAAAGTATAGACTAAAACAAGCTATTATGGACTTAGGTCCATCTGGCTATCCGTTCGAAAAATTTGTTGCTGAACTTTTTAAGCAGAGAGGTTTTGAAGTTGAAGTTGGGGTTATGATGCAAGGCTATTCAGTAACTCACGAAGTAGATGTAATAGCTCAAAATCCTGATAAGTATTATGTAATTGAATGCAAATTTCATAATAACCAAGCGACTAAAAGTGATGTAAAAATTCCGATGTACATCCACTCAAGAGTACAAGATTTACATCGGGTGCTTAAGCGTGGAGAGGCGAAAGATAAAAAATCGTATGTGGGCTGGATAGTAACAAATACCCGATTTACGAAGGATGCCATAAAGTTTGGTACAGACTATGGCTTGGCCATGCTTAGCTGGGATTATCCAGAAGATGGAGGGTTGAGAGAATGGATAGAATTAGAAGGTTTACATCCCATAACAAGCTTATCTACTTTAAACAAGAAAGAGAAAAGAGCACTGCTTGATAGTGGAATTGTCAGATGCAAGCAACTTTTTGAAAACCCAACATTAATGGATGAACTTCCTATCCAACTTAGAAACAAGCGTGGAGCCCTAAATGAAATAAAAGCGCTATTTGCTTAAGGTTTGTAATTTATTATCTTTAATCACTTACAAAACTCAATTATGAAGAAAATAATTGCTGTTCTAATCATTATTGCCATTCTTGGTTCTATTGCCTGGTTTTACTTATTTAAATC
>CAZDQR010000434.1:0-2334 GCA_964507315.1 uncultured Roseivirgaceae bacterium | reverse complement strand
CATAGATATGCAATTTACAAAGATTATATTATGTAGCTAAGTGATTATCTCTATTAATGTTTAACCAATCACACCAGACCCAACCAATTCATCTTCATTATACCAAGCCACAAATTGCCCTTTAGCAATGGCTTTTTGAGGGACATCGAAAATAACGTATAACCCATCTTTTTCTTGATATAATGTTGCCCAATCGAGAGGTTGTCGATATCGGATTCTTGCTTGGTACCTGATAGTATCTCCAACAGCAAGTGCTAGGTCTGGTCGAACCCAATGAATTTCTTCAGTTTTAACGAATAAGCCAGAACGCAATAGCCCTGGGTGATTTTCACCTTGCCCTGTGTATATAATATTTTCTTTTACATCGGTGTCAATTACAAACATTGGCAAAGGGGTGCCTCCAATACCTAATCCTTTGCGTTGGCCAATCGTAAAATAATGTGCGCCTTGGTGCTCGCCTTTTAAAATGCCATCTTCTTTTTTGTAGATGTAAGGAGCTGCAATAAGTTCTAATTCCTTGTGATTTAAAGAATGTTTTATTGATGGAACTTCAGAGTTAAATCCATCAAACGAATCTGGTATTTCTATTACTTTACCTGTTTTCGGCTTTAATTGTTGTTGTAAAAAATCAGGTAGTCGCACTTTACCAATAAAGCAAAGGCCTTGAGAATCTCTTTTTTCAGCAGTAATTAAACCTTGCTCCTTAGCAATTTTTCGAACCTCTGGTTTCAACAGTTCGCCAATGGGGAAAAGAGCTTTGGCTAATTGGTCTTGACTAAGCTGGCATAAAAAATAACTTTGATCTTTATTATCGTCTTTGCCAGCCAAAAGCTGGTATGTTTTTTTGCCATCTTTTTCAATTACACCTTTTCTGCAATAATGCCCTGTAGCTACATAGTCCGCATTTAATTTTAAAGCAGTATCTAAAAAAACGCTAAATTTTATTTCTCTATTACAGAGTACATCCGGGTTGGGTGTGTGTCCTTGCTTATATTCTTCAAACATATAATCCACAATCTGTTTCTTATACTGCTTGCTAAAATCAATGGTTTGAAAAGGGATACCCAATTTTTCCGCCACTATCATGGCATCATTGGCATCATCTAACCAAGGGCATTCATCACTAATGGTTACAGAGTCATCGTGCCAATTTTTCATAAATATGCCAATTACATCATACCCTTGCTCTTTTAAAAGATACGCTGCTACACTGGAATCTACTCCGCCTGATAATCCTACAACTACTCGCTTTGCCATTTACCTGCAAAAATATGTTGTTAATATCAATAACTAATAACCAATAACCCTTAACTAATAACTTATAACTTTTTTACCTTTGCACGATGGAAGAAAAGATTCTAATCCTTGATTTTGGTTCGCAGTACACTCAACTTATTGCACGAAGAGTACGCGAGTTAAGTGTATTTTGCGAAATTCATCCGTTTAATAAAGTGCCTTCCGATTTATCGGATGTAAAAGGCGTGATTTATTCAGGCAGCCCTTTTTCAGTGAGGGCAGAAGATAGTCCAAGATTAGATCCAACTCAATTTAATGCATTTCCACTTTTAGGAGTTTGTTACGGAGCTCAATTAATGGCGCAAACCGAAGGTGGTTCTGTAGAAGCTTCTTCTACCAGAGAATATGGTAGAGCTAATTTAAGCAAGGTTGATTCCAAAGATGTATTAATGCAAGGGGTAAGTTTAAATTCTCAAGTGTGGATGTCGCACGGAGATACTATTAAAAACCTGCCTGAGAATTTTGAAATAATTGCTTCTACAGAATCTGTAGAGGTAGCTGCATACAAAGTGAAAGATGAGAAAAGATATGGGATTCAATTTCATCCAGAAGTAACACACTCAACAGAAGGGCAACAAATAATTAAAAACTTTGTCATTAATATTTGTGGTTGCGCACAAGATTGGACCCCTGATCATTTTGTAGATAGTTCGGTGGCAGAGTTAAAGGATAAGCTTGGCTCCGATAAAGTAGTACTTGGCCTTTCTGGCGGAGTAGACTCATCAGTGGCCGCAGTGCTCTTGCATAATGCAATTGGCGCCCAGCTGCATTGCATTTTTGTAGATAACGGATTGCTTCGTAAAAATGAATTTGAATCTGTGCTTTAGTCATACCAAGGCATGGGCCTCAATGTAAAAGGGGTTGATTCTAAAGCTAAATTCTACAAGGCATTAGAAGGTTTAACCGATCCGGAAGATAAGCGTAAAGCCATTGGAAAAACATTTATTGAAGTATTTGACGAAGAAGCCCATAAAATTGAAAACGTTAAATGGCTGGGGCAGGGCACCATTTATCCAGATGTAATTGAGTCTGTATCTG
>CAZDQR010000433.1:0-2340 GCA_964507315.1 uncultured Roseivirgaceae bacterium | reverse complement strand
ATTGAACACTCTAAATTAGTATGTGCCTAAATGACTATCTCTAAACATTTTTATTGGCATCTAAATAATTCATTTTATCTTAGACTTTTTAATTAAACAATTTGGCAGACGTAATTCTAGTAGATATAAACGACCAACCTATTGGTAAGATGGAAAAGCTTAAAGCCCATCAATTAGGTGAGCTTCATCGGGCATTTTCTGTATTCTTATTTAATGATAGCAAAGAGCTGCTTCTTCAAAAAAGAGCCTCACACAAATATCATTCTGCCGAATTATGGTCGAACACATGTTGTAGCCACCCATCGCCAGGCGAACATTTAACGACCACTGCCCAAAACAGATTATTAGAAGAAATGGGCCTTACAACAAGCCTACAACCCTTGTTTTCGTTCATCTACAAAACAGAATTTGATAATGGATTAATAGAACATGAGCTAGACCATGTATTAATAGGCAGTGTTAATGCCAACCCTCTACCCAACCCAAACGAAGTTAGCGATTGGCGATATGCTTCCTTCGAGGAAATTACCAAAGAGATTGAATCAAACCCTAACGAATATACTTTTTGGTTTAAAGAGATATATAAACGAGTTTTCAAGTACATCTTATCCAATTAAAACTAGTATTTTTGCCGCTTAATTTTGAGATAAGTAGCACAAAATGTCGGAGTATAATTTTAAAGAGATCGAGTCTAAATGGCAACAAGTTTGGAGCGATACTGAAGTTTATAAAGCTGAAATTAATAAGGAAAAACCAAAGTTCTATGCCTTGGATATGTTTCCTTACCCATCGGGTTCTGGCTTACATGTTGGTCACCCACTAGGTTATATTGCTACCGATATTGTATCTCGATTTAAACGGTTGCAAGGGTTTAATGTATTGCATCCTATGGGATTTGATGCCTTTGGCTTACCCGCTGAGCAATACGCTATTCAAACAGGGCAACACCCTGCTGTTACTACCGAAGAAAATATTAAGCGCTATAAAATCCAGCTTAAGAACTTAGGATTTTCATTTGATTGGAGCAAAGAAGTACGCACTTCTAGCCCTGATTTTTATAAATGGACTCAATGGATAACCATTGAGCTTTTCAACTCTTGGTACGATTTTAAAACAGACAAAGCGCGCCCTATCTCTGAACTAATTGAAGTGTTGGAAAAAGAAGGAAATGGCAATATCTCCTCTGCTCATTCAGATGACACTCCTACAATTAACGAAATAGCTTGGAATGAATATAACGAAGCAGACCGATCTGAATTCTTATTAAATTATCGCTTGGCTTACCGAGCTAATACCACTGTTAACTGGTGCCCTGCAATGGGAACTGTGCTATCCAATGATGAGGTAAAAGATGGATTCTCTGAACGAGGAGGACACCCAGTAGAGCGAAAGGTGATGAGCCAATGGAATATGCGAATTTCGGCCTATGCCGATAGATTATTAACTGGATTAGATACCATTGATTGGCCAGAGCCAATGAAAGAAATGCAGCGTAATTGGATTGGAAAATCTATTGGTGCCGAATTCTTTTTTGAAGTGGAAAATTCTGCAGAACGGATTCACGTATTCACTACGCGTATTGATACCATTTACGGAGTAACCTATGTAGCCATAGCCCCAGAAAGTGATTTGGTAGAAACGTTAACTACCGAAGAACAAAAACAAGAAGTTGAAGAATATGTAGAAGTGGCAAAAAATCGTTCAGAACGTGAACGAATGAGTGACGTAAAAACTATATCTGGTGTATTCACTGGCAGTTATGTAATTCATCCCTTCTCTGGCCAAAAACTACCTATCTGGATTGCAGACTACGTACTTGCAGGATACGGCACAGGTGCAGTAATGGCTGTTCCAGCGGGAGATCAACGTGATTATGCATTTTCTAAACATTTTAACTTACCAATTCCCCCTATTGTTGATATAGCCAATATTGGAGAAGAAGCAGACCCTACTAAAGAGGGAAAAATGATTAATTCTGGATTCTTAAATGGACTTACTTATGAAGAATCCATTCCTGCAGCTATCAATAAATTAAAAGAATTAGGTATTGGCAAAGCCAAGATTCAATACCGTATGCGCGATGCCATTTATGCCCGCCAACGCTATTGGGGTGAGCCATTTCCTGTGTATTACAAAGATGGTATTCCTACTCCATTGCCAATAGAAGATTTGCCTCTCAAATTACCAAATATAGATGAGTATAAGCCAACCGAATCGGGTGAACCTCCACTAGGCAGAGCCAAAGATTGGAAGTATAAAAACCAATACGAATATGAATTAAGTACAATGCCGGGTTGGGCAGGATCAAGTTGGTACTTCTTTCGTTATATGGATGCCCAT
>CAZDQR010000432.1:0-2359 GCA_964507315.1 uncultured Roseivirgaceae bacterium | reverse complement strand
GAAGGATCAAGTTTTACATTCTACCTTCCTAATCCATCCTAACTCAAGTTTATACGTATTTAACCTAGTCTCATAGGTATTATACTTAAATTGACAAACCAGTATTTCCCCTAGAAAGTCCTTCTAATTGGTAGCGTATTTTGTAGTAACAAACTATTTAGCCACATGGAAGAGTCAATTTACATTAGCAACTACAGAAATAACGTTTCATTGATTACAAGTTTTATGAAAAGTTTGCATAAATACGTAAACTTTAAATTTTCGTTTATGCAAAAAAAAGGGGACGTTCTAAGAATAACTCTTAACAAGAACAGCCGTTTTGATCACGAAAGCATTAGAACTCATAAGCTTACTTGTGTAATAGAAGATGATCTATTCAGAACTATTTATGATAAAGGAGAAAGGGTAATCTGGAAACCAATAAAGTACTACAGTTCAGATTCCCACTCTTTATAAAACTGTGCTAAAAATAACTCCATAAATTGATGTCTTTGAGAAGCTATATTTTTCCCTGCACCGGTATTCATTTTTTCTTTTAGCTGCAGGAGCTTTTCATAGAAATGATTTATGGTAGGGCCATCGTTTTTCTTATAAGCCTCTTTATTTGCAAAATCCATTGGCTTAATAGTTGGGTCGTGCATGGCACGATTTTTAAAGCCTCCATAATTAAAAGCACGTGCAATACCAATGGCTCCAATGGCATCTAATCGGTCCGCATCCTGCACTACTTGCAGCTCCAATGATTTCTTCTTGCCCTCATTAAAACCACCTTTAAAAGATATGTTTTCTATAATATCAATTACCTCCGCAATAACAACCTCATCTACTCCCTCTCCTTCTAAAAACGTTTTTGCCACTCGAGGCCCAACAGTCTCATCCCCATTATTAAATTTAGAATCTGCAATATCATGAAGTAAGGCGCCTAATTGCACTACTAGATCGCTAGCACCTTCCTTCTTGTTAATAGTGATAGCCGATTTCCAAACACGGTAAATATGCCACCAATCATGGCCACCTTCTGCATTCTTAAGAGTTCGTTTTACAAAAGAGATTGTGTTTTCAATTAGTTTGTTTGAATTCATTATAATGTATGTTTAAGCAAAATTGTATAGGATGCTTCGTTCCTCAGCATAGAAAGTAAATCAAACCTACATTATTTTTTTCATTCTGAGGAACGAAGAATCCTATATAAAAGGCAAAGAAAAAAGGTGTCTGTTTGAGACACCCTTTTCGATACTATATTGAGATTCTGAAACGAGTTCAGAATGATGTATTATTAAATTGCAATACCAATAAACGATTTAAAGGCGATTCCCATTAAACCAGTAATAAGCATTGTAATTCCTAATCCTTTTAAGCCATCTGGCACATTAGAGTATTTTAATTTCTCTCTAACCGCTGCTAATGCAACAATTGCCATCATCCAACCAAAGCCTGAAGACACACCATATACAGAAGCCTCTGCAAGGGTATAGTCTCTTTGAACCATAAATAATGAAGCTCCTAAGATTGCACAGTTTACAGCAATTAGCGGCAAAAATATTCCTAACGCCCCGTAAAGGGCAGGAGAGAATTTTTCAATTACCATTTCTACCAACTGAACCATTGCAGCTATTATAGCAATGAACATAATAAATTGAAGAAACTCCAAGTTCATCTCTGCAAAGTCAGCTCCTAACCAAGATAATGCACCTTCTTTAAGAATATACTCTTGTACCAACCAGTTAGCTGGCACTGTAATACCTAAAACAAAAACTACTGCAGCACCCAAACCAATGGCTGTAGAAACTTTTTTAGAAACTGCTAAAAAAGAACACATGCCTAAGAAATAGGCAAAAATCATGTTGTCGATAAAAATCGACCTTATTCCGAGATTAATTAATTCCATAACTTCTTAATTTTCTACGTATCCGTTTCGTGCTCTTTGTACCCAAATAATTATACCTAATATCATAAAGGCTCCAATGGAATCAACCATTAAACCATTCATAGGGAAATTAGGCAAACCAATTGCTTCAAACACAGGGAAATCAAATACTGATCCTGAGCCAAATAGCTCTCTAAAAAATGCAACTGCTAAAATTACCCAAGCATAACCAAACCCTGAACCTAGGCCATCTAATACCGAATCCCACGCTTTATTGCCCATGGCAAAGGCTTCGAGCCTACCCATAACAATACAATTTGTGATTATAAGTCCAACAAATGCACCCAACACTTTAAACATTGGGTAGTTATATGCTTTAAGAACTTCGCTTACTACAGTTACAAGCGTTGCAATAACACCTAACTGAACAATAATTCTAATCCTACCTGGCACTAAATTTCTAATTAATGAAATAATTAGATTTGAAAATAC
>CAZDQR010000431.1:0-2359 GCA_964507315.1 uncultured Roseivirgaceae bacterium | reverse complement strand
TATTCTAAACGTTTAAATAACGTATAAACATAAGGTCTTTCATTACCAGAAGGCATTGTGTAGGTAAAGTCAAAACTTTCAATAAGTCTGAACTCGCTTCCGAGTTTAGATTGTAGCATTTCTAGGCTATAACCATTTACGGGTAGTCCGGCACATTTTTTAGCACCATCAAGGTTATATTCTGCTAGGAGTACATATCCTCTTTTTGCAATTTTAGACTTGAGTAATTCAAAATACCTATCTTGATCTTTTGCCTCAGTAAAAAAATGCAACACAGCTCTATCAATCCATAAATCAACTGGGTCGATTGTCTTTAATCCTTGCGGATTGGTTAGGTCATCTACAATGAGTTGGACTTTATTTTTACCAATTTGATTTTCTAAGTTATTTAGAGCAACCTCACTTAAATCTGTTGCAATAATGTTAGAATACTTAAGAGCTAGCAATTCATCTACTAGCGTAGTACTGCCAGCACCAATATTAATAATCCGTGCGCTGGATGTAATTCCAGATTTTTCAATGAGCTTTAATGTTGGACTTAGGTCAGTTTCAAACCAGCCCAATTTCTCTTCAAGGCTGTTTGTATAAGCATTATTCCAATGTTGCTTTAAATCAACTCCTTCAGTAGCAGGAGTTGAGCTGCAACAACTGCTTCCTTTTGCAGAGATGTCGCAAGATTGAGGTTCATTCGTATTCATATAATTCCTTTATTAACAAGTGCTTAATAGTTTATTGTACCCAACCTAGAGTTCCACCGCAAATCCAATTGGAATTTGTAAAACCGTTTTCTCGCAAAAGCTTAGCCGCTTCGGTTGATCTTCCTCCTCCCTTGCCACAAGCAGTAAAGACCAAGGTATCGATAGTTGCTTTCTTTCGAAGTTCCAAAATATTGGCTAGTGGGATATGAATAGCCTTAGGAATATGTTCCTCTTCATAATCTATCGCATCTCTTACATCTATAATAACTACGTTTTTATTTGATTTCATTAAGGCTTTTACCTCTTCTTGAGAAATACAATTGGGGTCTTTGTTTTCAAATTTCATTGACTTTTCATCCGTATTAAAATTATAAAGGAGGAAATAATGGTGATAACAGCGATGGTCATCACTGAAGGCATTAAACCGAGTGTATCGGCAATTATGCCTGTAAGGATGGCACCAAACGCATAACCCGAATCTCTCCACAATCTAAAAACGCCAATGCTAGCAGCTCTTTGCTCAGGATGCGTATAATCGGCCATGCCTGCTAAAAAGGTGGGGTAAACAATGGCGGTTCCTAATCCTAGCAACGTTGATAAGACAATGTAATGCGTATAGGTTTGGGCATACATCATTAGAAATAGGGTAGTACCTTGCAATAACATACCCCAAAACAACATGCTCTTCTTGTTTAAATGATCGGCCATTTTTCCTGTAAACAATTGGCCAAAGCCCCAAACAATAGGATACACGGCTACAATTACTGCAATTTTATCTAGGCTAAAACCTTTGGTTGCTAATAGAATAGGGAAGAGCCCCCACACCATTCCATCGTTTAAATTATTGACCAAACCAGCTTGAGATATGGACCCGAGGTTTGGATTTTTCCAACTTGTTTCCCAAAATATATTGGAGAGTTTTGGTACTGAGCTTTCGGCTATTTCCTTGGCTACGTGATGCACGGTATCTTTTACAAATAACCAAGACAAAACGAGCCCAAGCCCCGCAAAAGCAAAGCCTAAGTAGAATGGATAGGGGCGGAGTCCATATTCAGAAGCAATCCAGCCTGTAAGAAAGGCAACGGCCCCAACAGCTAAATAACCAGCTGATTCGTTTATTCCCATTGCTAGGCCACGGTTTTTATCGCCAACTAAATCAATCTTCATTACTACGGTGCTCGACCAAGTTAACCCTTGATTGATACCTAAAAGCACATTAGCAAAAATGATCCAGTTCCAATGAGTTGCATTAATAAGAATAAAAGGAATCGGTAAAGCAAAAAGCCAACCGATTACAAGTAAGTTTTTTCGACCAACCTTATTGGCCAAAGCCCCAGTGAAATAATTGGTTATTGCTTTAGTAAACCCAAATACGATGATAAATGAAAGAATAGCGGTTTTAGCAGCAATACCAAAATCTACATCTGCTAATTGAGGCAATATGCTTCGTTCAAGGCCAACCATTCCACCCACAAACGCATTTATAAGTACTAGAAGGCTAAATTGCTTCCAGTTGTTTTTTAATCCTAGTTCAATCGATTGGCTT
Organism: uncultured Roseivirgaceae bacterium; assembly: GCA_964507315.1. Classification (GTDB taxonomy): domain Bacteria; phylum Bacteroidota; class Bacteroidia; order Cytophagales; family Cyclobacteriaceae; genus JAKISE01. The sequence goes on along the minus strand of CAZDQR010000431.1, from coordinate 115 downwards.
GTATTCATTATTTTCTAAGATAAACTCTTTAGGAGTATAAGCGTAGTATTGTGCAATAATAAATTATAGAGATAGTCATTTAGGCACATACTAATTTAGAGTGTTCAATATTCTC
>CAZDQR010000430.1:0-2365 GCA_964507315.1 uncultured Roseivirgaceae bacterium | reverse complement strand
AGCACATGTGGATTATATTCCATTATGGGCTCTTCACAAACGCAATAAGCACTTAGTTGGGATATATGAATTTGACCATCACCATGTGTGCGAGGCATTTGAGGGTTTATTTGGGCAATAATGGTATGCGCTACTTCCATTGCAGCTAGAGTCGCCTCAATTGAAACACCTAAAGAGCAATACCCATGTTTATCAGGTGGAGAAACTTGAATAAGCACAACATCCAAAGGAATCCGGCCTCTGCGAAACATAATAGGTACTTCACTTAAAAAGGAAGGGATAAAATCTGCTCTTCCATCTGCTACGGCAGCTCGCGCGTTAGGCGCTAAAAACAGTGCATTTAAGTGAAATGAATCCTTATATTCTATATTGGTATAAGAGGCATCACCCTCGGTATGTAAGTGATAAATTTCTACTCCTCGTAATTCCGAAGCCCGAGCAACCATTGCCTTTACAAGCGCCTGTGGTGTAGCTGCAGCTGAATGAATATACACGCGATCACCTGAATTAATTAGGCCAACTGCTTGTACTGGAGATAACTCTTTATGAGACTTCATACTTGATGGATTTAATGAGGCAAAAATAAGCCCAGATGCATCGAAAGGAAAGGAAAAACTTCTATTTTCGCATTATAAATAAAGGCAAGTGAAATACGATGTACTCATAGTTGGCGCAGGAATAGTTGGCCTGGCAACAGCACTAAAGATAAAAGAAAAGAAACCCACTCTTTCGGTAGTAGTTCTGGATAAAGAAGATGCCATTGCCCAACACCAAACGGGCAATAACAGTGGTGTAATTCATTCTGGATTATACTATAAACCTGGCAGCCAAAAGGCCATTAACTGCATTACAGGATACAAAATGCTTGTTGATTTTTGCGATACCCACAAAATTGATTATGAGCTTTGCGGTAAGGTTGTGATAGCTATTGACGAAACTGAATTACCCGAATTAGAAAAACTCTATAAACGAGGACTTGAACACGGGCTCAAAAACCTTAAAATGCTCGATGCTAATGGCATTAAAGAATACGAACCCCATATAAATGGCATTAAAGGGTTTCACGTACCCCAAACAGGCATTGTTAATTATAGCTTAGTTGCCGAAAAAATGGCAGAGGTGTTTAAAGGCCTCGGTGGAGAAATTATGCTTAACTCTAAAGTAACTAAGGTTGACAAAACCGAATCTAGTGTTACGGTGCAGGCAGGCAATAGTACATACGAAGCTAGTTATTTAGTAAATTGTGCAGGTTTATACTCAGATAAAGTAGCTCGCATTAATGGGGATAATGAACCTATTAAAATTGTTCCTTTTAGAGGAGAATACTTTAAGCTTAGTAAGGAAAAGGAATACCTAATAAAAAATCTAGTCTATCCTGTTCCGGATCCCAATTTTCCGTTTTTAGGAGTACATTTTACACGAATGAAAAAAGGAGGTGTAGAAGCAGGCCCCAATGCTGTTCTAGCCTATGCTAGAGAAGGATATAGTAAATCTCAAATTAATATAGGAGAGTTTTTAGAGACCTTGGCTTGGCCTGGTTTTAGAAAAGTAGCTGCCAAATATTGGAAAACAGGTATGGGTGAGTTTTATCGTTCCTACTCAAAAAAAGCATTTACCAAGGCTCTACAACGATTATTGCCCGAAATAACACAAAAAGACTTAGTTCCAGGAGGTGCTGGGGTGCGAGCTCAAGCCTGTGATAAAGACGGAGGTTTATTAGATGATTTTGCCATTCACGAAAGTGATAGAACTGTAAATGTGTATAATGCACCCTCACCTGCTGCTACCTCATCATTGGCTATTGGTACTACCATTGCAGATATTACGTTAAAGCATTTTTAATCGAAGGGTGGCGAGCCATTTTGGAGCTAAGTCAGCTGAGGAGCCATCTGTTAATGAAGGTGCTACTTTCAAGTATAGTAGATTTGAATAAACAACTCACCTGCTGACTTTGGACTTTGTTAGTTTATAAAGGTCTTGTTGGTAAAATAACACAACATAAGGAGTAGCGGACTTGTGGTAATTGCGCTAGTGGTTTGGTTCTTTCTGTTTTATAATTTTTTTTAAACAGCTTTTTCGAACAGTTAGCAACTATGTATGCGTTTTCATCCTTCAAACACATGAAATAATTTATCTTTTTTATATTTGTACTATTAATTATTAATATAAATTCTATAATGAACAAATTACTTAAACTCATCATACTGGGTCTTCTACTTTCTAGCTATAACACTTATGCTCAAGATAAAAAATTAATCACTGGCAACTCTATTTCAGTTGGCATACCTATGAATGATATGGGGAATACCTTTAATAGAGATAATCACTTAGCTACATAATATAATCTTTGTAAATTGTATATCTA
>CAZDQR010000429.1:0-2366 GCA_964507315.1 uncultured Roseivirgaceae bacterium | reverse complement strand
ATTTAGTGGGTTTTCTCCACTTCTAAACCGTCCAGTTTTTGGGGAAGCTTACAGAGGTATAAGATGCTTCCTGCGTCAGCATAAAAAAACATCCTTTCCTCTTTTCTTCTCTGAGGAACGAAGAGTCTTATTCAATACTAGAACATTTTCTAAAAAGATGGTTTTTAAAAGGAGTATCCCAGCACAAGGCTGAGAACAGCTGCAATTTTAAAATTAGTTAGCAGTCTTCTCATATGGAAAGCTCAAGGTAGCAGTTGTTCCATTTACAGAATCAAAAGAAATAGTACCATCTAACTGCATAACCAAAAGGTTAATTAACTGTGTGCCAAACCCAGTACCCAAAGCAGGTTTATCGGGGTCAAACCCTAACCCATTGTCTTCCAAAACAAGTTCTATTATTGATGCTTTTTTAGTAATCAAAATTAAAATCACTCCTTCCCTACCCTCAGGAAATGCATATTTTAATGCATTGGTAATCAATTCGTTTACAATTAATCCAAGTGGAATAGCGGTATCCACATCCAACTCAAGTAGCTCCATTTCTACTTTCATGTTAACCTGTGTTTCCATACCAAATGAATCCAACACATGCATCCCCAAATTTGCAAAATAATCTTTCATTTCAATGGAGGCCAAATTAGTTCCTTGGTATAATTTCTGGTGAATCATACTCATAGAGTTTACTCTATTCTGGCTTTCAAGCATTGCATCTTTAACCCCCTCATCCTCAATTTGCTCTGATTGAAGTGCCAACAGGCTAGACACCACGCCTAAATTATTTTTTACTCTATGGTGAATTTCCTTTAGGAGAAATTCCTTTTCTTTGTTTTGCTTATGTAAGAGCTGGTTCTTTTTACGGTTGCTCCTATAATTAATTAAAAGCATGATAATTAGGAGGCCTAAAAAACCTGCAATCACCGTAATTAATAATTGGGTATTCTGTTGATTACTAATCTCTGCTTGTTGTTGGTTTATTTTAACTTCTTGCTGTGCCGCATTAAATTCGGTTTGCAACAAAGCAACTCGTTCATCCGATTCGGCAGTAAATAGCTTATTCTTTAAACTGTCATAGGTCTGAAAGGACTGAAAGGCGCTTTTAAAATTTCCCGCTCCAGCATAAGCATTACCTAGCGCTTCATAAGCATCGTTTAAGTAATATTCATCTCCAAAATTTTGGGTTGCAATACGCAAACATTTTTTTAATGATATAATGGCCTTTACATATTCCTTTTCTGCCAATTGTAATTTACCCACCGAAAGCCAAGAGCGCATTAGCATAAAATCATTTTCTAAAAGAACCGCATATTTAATTGCATTTTCACCTGCTACATCTGCTCTGGCGAAAGACTTTAGTTGCGTATATAAATCCGTTTCAAAAATATAAGCATCACTTAAATTATTATAAAACCCGTACTTCTCCCCCATTTGTATGCATTGTTCAAAATAAATTAGGGCTTCTTCTGGTCGATTAAGAGCATTCAAATTATTGCCGACCACAAACAGAGTGAAATTATAATCGAGGTTGTCTAAACCTACTTCTTTAAATAGCTCTATCGATTTCAAACCATACTCCAAGCCTACTTTAAATTTGGATTGTTTCCAAAACAAGCCACTCAAATCACTGTAGGCTAAGGCGATGGCTTTTTTATCATTAAGCTCCTCTGCCAATCGCATAGATTCTAAGGCGTAATCTGCAGCCTTCTCAAGCTCACCCCTACGTTCATACACATACCCAAGCTGTGTAGTTAAAAAAGGCATATCCTCTGGTAGTACGAGTAATCTAGCATGTTCTAAAACAAGTTCTGCAGTATCCAGCTTCTCCATTCGTAATAAAATGGCACCCAAGGTAATTTCAAACCTACCAATCCAAAGGCTATCATTCACAGATTTAGCTTGATCTAAGCCCTCTTTAGCAAGCAAATAAGATTTAGGCAAATTACGGGTGTGGGTGTAGTAAGCTAAATCGTTAAACATAGCAAAATAGTGCCTACTGGAGGGGTAATTCCGTACTGCGTTCTCTAATAAGTATAAATAGGTAAAATCAAGGGCATCAGTTTCAACAAACACACGCTCATAATGAGATGGATTTACCATAATCCCTTGTTGGGCAAATATGGGTTTATTGCAAACAAATAAAACAGTGGTCATAAAAGACCATACACAAGCTTTTCTAATCATCTCCAATTTTTATCGAATAAATCAATCTTAATAATACAACAATCAAAAATATTTTTTCTCTTCGGTAAGTAAAAATGCTTGTTCGGACATTAATACTAGGCATTCGTCCTAGGTGAACCATTTCATACTTATATATTTTTAGAGATAATCACTTAGCTACATAATATAATCTTTGTAAATTGCATATC
>CAZDQR010000428.1:0-2367 GCA_964507315.1 uncultured Roseivirgaceae bacterium | reverse complement strand
GATATGCAATTTACAAAGATTATATTATGTAGCTAAGTGATTATCTCTATAATATTATTTTTTTTAGCATCGTTTTTAAATGGTGTTGCCCAAGATTTTGAAGGCATAATTGTGTACAAAATCAGCTATGCCGATTTACCCTCGGAAATGAAAGGCTCTGAAGAAATGATGCCCAAAACCCAAACTTTTTATATTAAAAAGGAAAAGGCCAAGTTTGAGATGGTGACTCCAATGGGCACTACTATTATATTTAGTGATTCAAAACTAAAAACATCTACTGTGTTAATGAATACAATGGGTGGAAAATATAAGCTTTCTTTCTCAGCAGAAGATTTAGATGACATCGAGTCTGATAAATCGAGTAAGTACCAAATTAATTGCCTTGATGAAGAAAAAACAATTGCAGGATATTTGTGTAAAAAAGTAGAAGTGCTATCACCAGGCTTAAACCGAACATTGGAGATTTATTATACAGAAGAAATTCAACCTATGAATATAAAAGGCTTAGAAGGCTTGAATATAAAAGGTATGCCAATGGAATATTTAATAAAAACGGAAGAAATGAGTATGACCGTAATTGTTGATAAAGTGGAACAAAAATCGATTGATGATGATGTGTTTATAATTCCTGAAGGCTACCAAGAAATGCCTGAGAGCATGAAAAGCATGATGAAAAACCGATGAAAAAATGGAATTATGTATTGGTTTATACATTGCCATTGGTTGTAATTATTTCGTTTAACTCGCACGGAGTTTACACCTACTTGCCAATTTTATTATTTTTTGGTTTATTACCTCTAGTAGAACTAATGCTTTCTCCTAATGCTAAAAATTCTCCAAAAATTAAAGAACGTAACGAAAGTAGATATTTTGATTGGGTGCTATACTTGGCCTTGCCTGTCCAGCTATTTTTATTGTTCTATTTTCTCTATACTCTTAAAACGCAGTCTTTTACTGCGATAGAGTATGTGGGTATAACTCTTTCTATGGGGTTAATGTGTGGCATATTTGGTATTAATATTGCGCACGAACTTGGTCACAGAAACACTTGGTATGAAAGGCTTATGGCAGAATTGCTTTTGCTCACATCATTAGAAATGCATTTTATTACTTACCATAATAATGGCCACCACCATAATGTAGCTACACCTAACGATTCTGCAACAGCACGTAAAAACGAGCCTGTTTTTACCTTTTGGTTTAGGTCACAAATTTCAAGTTATTTTCAGGCATGGGCATTAGAAAACAAACGACTTGCAAAGAAAGGTTCAGCGGCATTTTCATTAAAGAACAAGGCTTTAATCTATACGCTCATACAAGCAGCTTTTGTGTTTAGCATATACCTTTTATATGGAGGCTTGGTTGCCGTATTTTTTATTGCTGCAGCCGTATTTGGCATTCTATTATTAGAAACCGTAAACTACATAGAGCATTATGGTTTACTTCGTAATAAAAATGATGAAGGTAGATACGAGCGAGTGCGGCATCATCATTCTTGGAATTCTGACCACCCACTAGGCCGAGCTATGCTCTTCGAACTTTCGCGCCACTCTGATCATCATTATAAAGCAAGTAAAAAATATCAAACGCTTTTATCATTACCTCAAGCACCACAAATGCCAACAGGCTACCCAGGTATGATGATATTTTCATTAATATCACCACTCTGGTTTGTGGTAATGAATAAAAAGTTAAGGCTACTTGCTTATTAAAGCCTAAACGTGTGTTTTACATTACTCTTTATTTTGCTTCTGTAAATAAATTGCTGGTTTGATCTCATATTAATATCGTATAATTAAGGTTAAACCCAAACCGCTATAACTATGGAATCTTCATTTTTAACTGCTATAATTTTACCCTTTTCTTTGGCACTTATTATGGCTGGCATAGGGTTAGAATTGAAAATTACAGATTTTAATATAATCTTTAAAAGACCCAAACCTGTAGTTGTGGGCTTGGTTGCTCAAATGCTATTGCTCCCAATACTTGGTATATTAGTTGGCATATACATGTTCAATTTTAGCGATCCTTACATTGGTGCTGGCTTTATAATTATAACACTAGCGCCTGGGGGAGTAACTTCTAACTTAATGACCCTTTTAGCCAAGGGAGATTTGGCCTTATCTGTTAGTTTAACGGCTATTGTTAGTGCCATTACTCCTTTTTGGATGCCTTTTGCGGCTTCTATTATTCTAAGTAAATTACCAGAATCGCAGGCCATTGAACTAGACTTTATAAGTACTTTTTTAAAATTAATTGTGATTACTATTATTCCTATTGGCATAGGAATGCTTATAAATGCAAAAAAGCATCAGTGGTCGTTGGTGTTAAGAAAGCCCGTAAAAGTATTATCGAGTATATTTTTAT
>CAZDQR010000427.1:0-2368 GCA_964507315.1 uncultured Roseivirgaceae bacterium | reverse complement strand
CAAATCTTTGTGGTGCCAATGTCTAATCCTACTACTATTTTATCTGTGTCCATATTCTTATAATTTGGGTTTATTCGCAAATGATTTGGTTCTTATACTTGAGGCTCACTCTACTATAAGAATTCCACCCGTTTCTTGGTAAAATTTCGCTATAGAATAATCTCAATTTCTTAAATTTCATCTCAATATCTTCTATTTTCCCAAACTCGATGTATTGTTTGGTTACTTGAGGATAAAGAATTACTTCTTCATTTTTAATGAGTTTGATTTGAGCTATTTGTGCTTTCAGAAACTCATCTGCCATAATGTACTCGATAAGGTCATACAACTTGGCATACTCCCCAACTTCGATATTTTCTTGTTCCGATAACTCTTTGGCACCATCGCCAGTAATAACTAGTGTTCGTCTGCTATATTTAGCTGAAACCGGTAACAACTGGCCATCTTCACCAATGTAGGCATCTGGTCCATCATAGCGAACTACACGAGCCATAGGTTTACGTAAGCCTACATGCACCATCATATTACCAGCGTGGTCAATATATATTTCTGCTTTATTCAGAAATGGTTCTACCTCTAAACGTTGCTCTATTTGGCGTAAATTGAGTTTGCTAATATGTGCCCCTTCAATTATTTCGGTTCCGTTTAATGTAATTAAGTCTATGATATCATTATCATCCACAAAATAATTCTCCACCTGATTATCAATGGTGATAATAACATTATTACACACCTTGCTCTTAGTTTCGGCCGATTCGAACCCAATAAGTAAAATACTAATTAGCGCCACTCCTGCTACCCACGATATGGTTTTAATATGATTACGCATGGCCATGTTTTTTATCGAGCATTGACTTAATATTTGGTACTAATCGGTCTATATCTCCTGCGCCTAAGGTTGCTAATACGTCAAAATCCAATGCCTCTAATTCATTCAGCACATTTTCTGTAGATACCAATTGCTTATCCTCTAGCTTCATTTGCGCTAGAATTATTGAAGACGTAACACCTTCCATAGGCAGCTCTCTTGCAGGATAAATATCTAATAACCACACGCGGTCTGCTTTATCTAGAGCAGAAGCAAAGTCTGCAGAAAAATCATTAGTTCTGCTAAACAAATGAGGTTGAAAAATAACAGTAAGCTTTTTAGTTGGATAAAGAGCCTTTGCAGACTTTATAAATGCATTTAGCTCTGCTGGGTGATGCGCATAATCATCTATATATACCTTGGATTCAGACGTATGAATAAATTCAAATCGTCTTTTAACACCTTGGTAAGCTGCTAATCCTTTTTTTATTACTTCTGGAGCCACCTTTAATAATAAAGCTGTTTTTATAGCCGCTAGTGCATTTTCTACATTATGAAAACCAGGAAGGCTTAATTCTAGCCCATCAATTTTAACAATGCCATCAGCATAATCGAATACGAAAACACCCTCTCCAATTCTAATGTTAGATGCTTTAATGCTACTGGCATCTAACCCATAGGTAAACCCTGTATTTAAGGCCAATGATTCATGTGCTTTTTGCGAAATCAACAATTCACCACCGTCTTCTAATTTTGCAATAAAGTCTTTAAAGCTATTCTTAAGTTCATCAGCGTTGCCATAAATATCTAAATGATCTGCATCGGTAGATGTTACCACTGAGATATTTGGAGATAAGTGTAAGAAGGAACGATCAAATTCATCAGCTTCAATTACAGCAATTGCTTTATCGGTTTTGCCAATTACTAAATTTGAATTGAAGTTGGTGGCTATGCCCCCAATAAAAGCAGTAATATCCACTCCTGCAAAATGTAATAAGTGAGCAATCATAGAGGAAGTAGTGGTTTTACCATGGGTGCCAGCCACAGCAACTGTAAAATAGTTTCTACTAATATCACCCAACACTTCTGCCCGTTTTTTAATTGTAAAACCAGCCTTTCTAAAAAAGGCAAGTTCTTTATGATTTACAGAAACAGCAGGTGTGTAAATAACTAAGGTGTTTTCTTTAGTCGCTTCGGCAGGTATATGTTGCTCATCATCCGAATAATGGATTGAGATACCTTCTGTGATAAGAGTTTTGGTTAATTCAGAAGCAGTTTTGTCATAGCCACAAACACGGTAACCAGTTGCATTAAACCAACGCGCAAGCGCACTCATACCGATGCCACCCACACCAATAAAATACACTATATCGTAGTTCAATTTCTTCATTTAATTAAAGACAACACTTGGTTTAAAATAGATTGCGTTGCATTGGGCTTGCCCAACTTTAAAATATTTGTAGATAGTTCATTAAGCCGACCTTCATCTTCTAATAATTCAAAAGCTCTATCCACCAACTCATTTACAGCATCTTTATCGTTTATTATTTCTGCTGCATC